>NZ_JBFROI010000016.1:0-53983 GCF_041471405.1 Vibrio sp. 10N.261.52.C11 | reverse complement strand
GAATATTGGTGATTCAATACAACGTTGTCTTTTCTTTCTCGAAGAAAGAATGGTGGCTACTGCGGGATTTGAACCTGCGACCCCATCATTATGAGTGATGTGCTCTAACCAACTGAGCTAAGTAGCCATCTGAGAGCGAGACAATATAATATAATCTTGCTTTCAATGCCATTATCTTTTTAAAGATAATTACACTTTAAATAGTGGCTGGGCTACCTGGATTCGAACCAGGGAATGCCGGCATCAAAAGCCGGTGCCTTACCGCTTGGCGATAGCCCAACAATGATATCTTAAACACATTCTAAATAATGGTGCGGTCGGAGAGACTTGAACTCTCACACCTCTCGGCGCCAGAACCTAAATCTGGTGCGTCTACCAATTCCGCCACGACCGCGTTATTTCCTAAAAACTCTTTGTTACTAAAGACAAACTTTAATATCAAATAGAGTGCTTAGGAAATGGTGGCTACTGCGGGATTTGAACCTGCGACCCCATCATTATGAGTGATGTGCTCTAACCAACTGAGCTAAGTAGCCATTTCCATATTGTTGCTCATTTCGAAACGTTGCCGCTTCGCTGTGAACGGGGCGCATTATGCGGAGTTGAGTGAAACCCGTCAACTTTTTTTTTGAATAAATCGCGAATAAACATCTGTTCGGTTTCTTTTTAGGCAAAGAGGCGTATTTGTCGACAAAAAACAGGTCTAAAAGGCGATATATATAGGAAGTTAAGTTTTTGGTGAGGGACAATTTAGAAAGGGGAAAAACAAAAAGGCCAGTGAATTCACTGGCCTTTTTTCTAGATGTTTAATCAGAATTATACATTGAAGCGGAAGTGAACAACGTCACCATCTTTAACGATGTATTCTTTACCTTCAAGGCGCCATTTACCTGCGTCTTTCGCACCGCTCTCACCGTTAAATTCGATGAAGTGATCGAATCCAACAACTTCAGCACGGATGAAACCTTTCTCGAAGTCTGTGTGGATCTTACCCGCTGCTTGTGGCGCAGTTGCACCTACAGGGATTGTCCAAGCACGAACTTCTTTAACACCAGCTGTGAAGTAAGTCTGAAGAGTCAGTAGTTCGTAACCAGAGCGGATCACTCGGTTAAGACCTGGTTCTTCGATACCCATATCCGCAAGGAACTCTTCGCGATCTTCGTCATCAAGCTCAGAAAGCTCTGATTCGATTGCTGCACAAACAGCAACAACAACGTTGTTTTCGTTTTCTGCGTATTCACGAACAGCGTCTAGGTATGGGTTATTTTCAAAACCATCTTCTGCAACGTTTGCGATGTACATTGTTGGCTTAAGCGTTAGGAAGTTTAGGTAGCCGATTGCTGCCGCTTCTTCTTTGCCAAGTTCAACAGTACGTGCCATACCACCTTCAGTTAGAACTGGAAGTAGCTTTTCTAGTACAGTGATTTCGAATTTAGCGTCTTTGTCGCCGCCTTTCGCTTTCTTCGCGTTACGTTGAATTGCACGCTCACAGCTGTCTAAGTCAGCCAGTGCAAGTTCTAGGTTGATCACTTCGATATCTTCAATTGGAGATACTTTGCCAGCAACGTGAACAATGTTTTCATTTTCAAAGCAGCGTACAACGTGACCGATAGCGTCAGTTTCACGGATGTTAGCTAGGAATTTGTTACCAAGACCTTCACCTTTAGATGCGCCAGCAACTAGGCCCGCGATATCTACGAATTCCATTGTCGTTGGAAGGATCTTCTGTGGATTAACAATTTTTGCTAATGCATCTAAGCGTAGATCTGGAACCGGAACGATACCTGTGTTTGGTTCGATCGTACAAAATGGAAAGTTTGCTGCTTCGATGCCTGCTTTAGTCAGTGCGTTAAACAGAGTTGACTTACCAACGTTTGGTAGACCAACGATGCCACATTTAAAACCCATGATATAAACCTTATTCTGCTTTGAACGTATGTAAGCGATTTTGTGCTTTTGGTAGGCCATCTTTTAATAAGATGTCTAGGCTGCGAACCGATTCGTCAACGACGGCCTCGATACACTCTTGCTCTTTTTGAGGAGCTTTGCCTAATACATAACCTGCAACTTTATCTTTGTGTCCTGGATGGCCGATGCCTAATCTAAGACGATAGAATTCTTTATTGTTACCCTGCTTGCTGATGATGTCTTTCAGACCATTATGTCCGCCATGACCACCACCTTTTTTAAACTTTCCAATACCAGGAGGCAGATCTAACTCATCGTGAGCGACCATGATCTCTTCTGGTTTAATTTGGTAGAACTTTGCTAAGGCTGCAACTGCTTTGCCTGACAAGTTCATAAAAGTCGTTGGGATCAGCAAACGAAGATCTTCACCGTGAACCATGATACGACCCGTTAGGCCAAAGAACTTTGGTTCGTTCTTTAGTGTCACGTTATGTACACGCGCTAATTCTTCAACTACCCAAGCGCCCGCGTTGTGGCGAGTTTTGGCGTATTCTGGACCTGGATTAGCCAGTCCAACGAGAAGTTTTATTTGTTGGCTCAAGGTATGGATCTCTCTTGGGATTTCAAAAAGCGCCGTATGATATCACAGTTTATGAAAAAGGTGCGAGCTAGCTGATAGCTGCGCGATTATTCCTGTTTGTGATAACTAGCAGTGCAATATTACTCAGACATAAAAAAAGCACTTCATTGACTGAAGTGCTTAATATCTTTCTCTCGCGTGTTTCTAAAACCAAGCTTTTGTAAAAAAAGCTATTGGGCTTTGATTAGTTGAACATCGCTGAGATTGATTCTTCGTTGCTGATACGACGAATCGCTTCAGCAAGCATGCGAGAAAGGCTAAGTGTTGTCACTTTACCCGTCGCAGCCATCTCTGGAGATAGAGAGATAGAATCCGTTACGATAACTTGGTCTAGAACAGAGTTCTTGATGTTGTTCGCAGCAGTACCAGAGAAAACAGCGTGAGTTGCGTAAGCGAATACACGCTTAGCACCGCGCTCTTTAAGCGCTTCAGCTGCTTTACATAGTGTGCCACCCGTATCGATCATGTCATCAACGATAACACAGTCACGACCTTCAACATCACCGATTAGGTTCATTACTTCAGAAACGTTAGCACGTGGACGACGCTTATCAACGATAGCGATGTCAACATCACCTAGCGCTTTAGCCGTTGCACGAGCACGTACAACACCACCAAGGTCTGGAGAAACCACTACTGGGTTTTCTAGGCCACGGTTAGCCATGTCTTCTAGAAGAACTGGAGTGCCGAAGATGTTATCAACAGGTACATCGAAGAAGCCTTGGATTTGCTCTGCGTGTAGGTCGATAGTAAGAACGCGGTCAACGCCAACGTTAGAAAGGAAGTCTGCAACAACTTTTGCAGTAATTGGCACACGAGCAGAACGTACACGACGATCTTGACGGGCATAACCGAAGTAAGGGATTACAGCAGTAATACGGCCAGCAGAAGCACGGCGCATTGCGTCAATCATTACCACCAATTCCATAAGGTTGTCATTGGTTGGTGCACAAGTTGATTGAATCAGGAATACATCGCTACCACGAACGTTTTCATTGATTTGAACAGCGACTTCGCCATCAGAAAAACGGTCTACAGTAGCATCGCCAAGAGAGATGTATAGACGATCAGCAATACGTTGGGCTAGTTCAGGTGTTGCGTTACCAGCAAATAGCTTCATATCAGGCACGGTGGAAACCTCGGGTTGCGTCCAGTTTTAAATAGATTGTGGGTGGGCTGAGTGGTATTCAGCCAAAGTTTCTTTTAAAGGAGAAATGTTTCGTCCTTTCGCTACAAAAGCGGAAACTGTGTCAGGCAGTTGTTCCAACACCAATTCGGCTTCTTTTTTGCTGCTAAATTCAGCAAAAACGCACGAACCAGTGCCAGTCAATCTCGACGGCGCGTATTGTAGCAGCCATGAAAGTTGCTTATCAACCTCTGGGTACAGCATTCGCACAATTTTTTCGCAATCGTTTACGTATTCTTGCTCTAGAAGCGTTGCTAGCGCTCGCTTTGGCGTATTTCGAGTTAATTCTGAATGTTTGAATATGTCTGCAGTTGCTATGCTCACTTGAGGTTTGGCGACTAGATACCATTTTTCATCCGGATTAGCTGGTGACAATTGTTCTCCAACCCCTTCAGCAAAGGCGGCGTGGCCTCGAACGAAGACAGGAACGTCAGCACCAAGCTTCAAACCGATCTCTGCAAGTTGATCATCAGAAAGATTCAGTTGCCACAAGTAATTAAGCGCCACTAACACAGTTGCAGCATTTGAAGAGCCTCCGCCAATACCACCACCCATTGGTAGCACTTTCTTTAGCTCAATATCGGCACCGAAAGAGGTTGAGGTGTACTGTTGAAGTGCAGTAGCGGCTTTCCAAATTAGGTTGTCTTCAAGCGCTACACCAGGTATTTCTGGCGTGATGGTTATCGAGCTCGTTTCTGAGTTTGCGGTAACCGTCAGTTCATCACCAAAGTCAACGAACTGAAAGAGTGTTTGAAGCTCGTGGTAACCATTATCACGTCGGCCAGTGATATAAAGAAATAGATTCAGCTTTGCTGGAGAAGGCCAGTGTGTTGGTGTTGTAATCATTTTTTCAGTGTCCACTTCGAAACTACGATGTTGATTTTGTTTTGGTCTTGCTTGAAAGAGAGTCGAGTAGGGAGCGGAATCGTCTCCACATTTACTTTGTCTTCACCAGATTGCAGAGTACTCGGCATCTCTGTATTGCGATAGTTAGCAAAACTCAGAGTCCATAGTTGGTTGCTGACTTGCTTGGTTAGTGACTCAAGGGTGTTCGTTGTATTTAGCTGATAGCTATCCGCTTGGTCTGGAATGCCAAGGAACCATTGTGGCAGATGATCAACAGGGATCTTCAAGCCTGTAAGCTGCTCAACCAAAATAGAGGCGCTCGCGTGGGTAAATACTTGGTCATCATAAGTGACGACTTTGGCGCCAGATGGATCAATGGTCAGGTTTAATGCGGTTTGACCAAGGAAAGTAGTGAGTCTTAATTGGCTTTGATTTGGAGAGTGCTTCCAAACGAAATTGAGGCTTTGGCGCTGCTCGGGAGAGATGTAGGCAAGCTTACCTGAAGCTTGATAGTTTTCTATCTGTAATAGGCGGCTTTGGTGTGTTTGCCATTCAACACTCGTCGGTTGTTCCGGGATAGACGAGCAACCCACCATGATTATGGTAATAAAAATAAGAGACGCGATTTTACGAAGCTTGCCCATATTTGCTCACAACTTGTTCAAATTCATCTAAAAAACGCTTCAACTATAGCATTGAATTCACGAAGTCAGGAAAACAAATCCCGCTTGCTCTTTAAATAGAGCCATGCATCAAGTAAAATTCGCCCCTTGTTTCCATTCCCTGATCGAGAACTTCTGATACATGTCTTTGCTTGCCGTAGGTATCAATCACAATACAGCGTCGGTTGAATTGCGAGAAAAAGTCGCTTTTGGTCCAGATAAACTGTCTGAGGCACTCAAGCAACTTAACGCAAATGCACACGTAAATGGAAGTGTCATACTTTCTACCTGTAACCGAACTGAAGTGTATTGTGACGTTAAAAGCGGAGCAAAAAACAAGCTTATCGATTGGTTGTCGGTTTTCCACCAAGTTAGCCCTGAAGAGCTAAAGCCAAGTCTTTATATCCATGAAGAGCAGGCTGCCATTAAACATTTAATGCGCGTTGCTTGTGGTTTGGACTCTTTGGTTTTGGGTGAGCCGCAAATCTTAGGTCAGGTTAAGCAAGCTTATACAGACTCTCGTGGTAGTAAGTCTGTCGATGCTTCAATGGAAAAGCTGTTCCAGAAATCATTTTCTGTGGCGAAGCGCGTTCGAACGGAAACAGAAATCGGCGGAAGTGCGGTGTCTGTGGCTTACGCAGCTTGTACTTTAGCCAAGCATATTTTTGAGTCGATTGCTGATTCAACCGTGTTGTTGGTTGGTGCTGGTGAAACGATTGAACTTGTGGCTAAGCACCTTTCAGCAAATGGCTGTACTAAAATGATTGTGGCTAACCGAACTCGTGAGCGTGCTTTAGGGTTAGCCGAAGAGTTTGGTGCTGAAGTGATCAGCTTAAATGAAATTCCGGATCACCTGCACAGAGCAGATATCGTGATCAGTTCAACCGCAAGCCCGCTGCCAATTATTGGTAAAGGTATGGTTGAGACTGCTCTAAAAACAAGAAAGCATCAACCTATGTTATTGGTTGATATTGCAGTGCCTCGTGATGTGGAATCACAGGTTGGTGATCTAAATGATGCCTACCTTTATTCGGTTGATGATTTGCAGTCGATTGTTGATGGCAATATCGAACAACGTAAAGTTGAAGCGATTCAAGCTGAAGCGATCGTCAGTGAAGAAAGTGCCGCGTTCATGAGTTGGATGCGCTCTTTACAAGCGGTAGACAGTATTCGAGATTACCGTAAATCGGCTAACGAAATCCGCGAAGAATTATTAAGTAAAAGTTTACAATCGCTTGCCGCTGGCGGTGACCCTGAAAAAGTTTTACTCGAGCTCAGCAATAAGCTCACAAACAAATTGATCCATGCTCCAACGCGCGCACTTCAAAGTGCAGCTGAGCAAGGAGAACCTGCAAAATTAATGGTCATTAGACAGAGTTTGGGCTTAGAAAACCCTCAATAATATTAGACCTCCAACAAGATAAGACATTATGAAAGCCTCGATTCTAGTAAAGCTTGAAACACTTGTTGAACGCTATGAAGAAGTTCAACATCTACTTGGTGATCCAGATGTAATCGGGAATCAAGACAAATTCCGTGCACTTTCGAAAGAATACTCTCAACTTGAAGAAGTGACAGCTTGCTTCCAGTCATACCAGCAAGCGAAAGAAGATCTAGAAGCTGCTGAAGAGATGGCAAACGAAGACGACGCAGAAATGCGTGAAATGGCTCAAGATGAAATCAAAGATGCGAAAGCAGCAATTGAGCGTCTGACTGATGAGCTACAGATTCTTCTTATTCCAAAAGATCCAAACGATGAGCGTAACTGTTTCCTAGAAATCCGCGCAGGTGCGGGTGGTGATGAAGCAGGTATCTTCGCGGGCAACCTGTTCCGTATGTACTCTAAGTTTGCTGAGAAGAAAGGTTGGCGTGTTGAAATCATGAGCAGCAATACTTCTGAGCAAGGCGGCTACAAAGAGATGATCGCTAAGGTTAGTGGCGACGCTGTTTACGGCACCATGAAGTTTGAGTCAGGCGGTCACCGTGTACAACGTGTACCTGAAACCGAATCTCAAGGCCGTGTTCACACGTCAGCATGTACGGTTGCGGTTATGCCTGAGATCCCAGAAGCGGATCTTCCAGAAATCAAAGCGGGCGACCTTAAAATTGATACTTTCCGTGCATCAGGCGCGGGTGGTCAGCACGTTAACACCACGGATTCAGCAATCCGTATTACTCACTTACCAACGGGTACAGTAGTAGAGTGTCAGGACGAGCGTTCTCAGCATAAAAACAAAGCGAAAGCGATGGCTGTTCTTGCTGCTCGTATTGTTCAAGCAGAAGAAGAGCGCCGCGCGGCAGCGGTTTCTGATACACGTCGTAACCTACTAGGTTCGGGTGACCGTAGTGACCGTATTCGTACGTACAACTACCCACAAGGTCGTGTTTCGGATCACCGTATCAACCTTACTATCTACCGTCTTAACGAAGTACTTGAAGGTGACATGCAAAGCTTGCTTGATCCTGTACTTCAAGAGCACCAAGCCGATCAGCTTGCTGCACTTGCAGAGAACAACTAACCAGTATGCAGTCAGCATATACGGTTGAAAGTGCTTTAAAAGCAGCAATCGTAAAGCTTCAAGAGGGTGATAACACATCACCCTCTATTGATGCCGCGGTACTGCTTTGTCACGCCTTAGATAAACCAAGATCTTACCTACTGACTTGGCCTGAGAAGCATCTCACCTCAGAGCAAGAGTCTGAATTCAATGCCCTTCTAAAACGTCGCTTAACCGGTGAGCCTGTGGCTTACATAATTGGTGAGCGTGAGTTTTGGTCACTGCCGTTAAAAGTTTCCCCTTCTACATTAATCCCACGCCCAGATACCGAGCGTTTGGTTGAGGTAGCTTTGGATAAAACGTACGGCAAGCAAGGCGCGATTCTCGATTTAGGGACTGGTACAGGTGCTATCGCGTTAGCATTGGCGTCTGAGATGCCGAATCGACAGGTAACGGGTATTGATCTTCGCCCTGAAGCACAGCAGCTTGCTACAGAGAATGCACAACGTCTCAATATCACCAATGCGACTTTTTTGCACGGCAGTTGGTTTGAGCCTTTGAGCTCTGAAGAAACTGTGAAGTTCTCTCTGATTGTTTCTAACCCGCCATACATTGAGAAGAATGATCCTCATTTATCTCAAGGCGATGTGCGTTTTGAGCCGATCACAGCACTGGTTGCTGAAGAGAAAGGGCTTGCAGATATTCGATACATTTCTGAAAACGCACGCGACTTTTTGGAAAATGAAGGTTGGTTAGCATTTGAACACGGCTATGACCAAGGTTTGGCAGTTCGTGAGATTATGCAGGCGCTCGGTTATCTCGATGTTGTCACAGAGAAAGATTACGGTGGTAATGACCGAGTGACATTGGGTCGTTACTGTTCATAGTTAGTGATTGTTAATCGTCTTGTGAGCAATGGATGATGAACTTGCTAAATTGATACCTTTAACTCGACAATACATTTAACCCGATAATGCATTTAACGCAGAAATACAGAGCATTAACGGGTATTGTGAGGCTCGTGTTAACGAAAGCACATATAAAAATATAAAGGAATACCATGTACGAAGGTCTAAAACATTTTCACCTATTAACGATTGCTATAAGTGCGCTACTTCTCTCGATTCGTTTCGCTCTTATGATGGCTAACTCACCTAAGCTTAAGCATCCTTTCTTGCAGCGTTTCCCTCATATCAATGACTCGTTGCTATTGCTATCGGGTATTGGTTTGATTTTCATCACTGGCTTTATTCCATTTACACCAGCAGCACCATGGTTAACCGAAAAACTAACTTGTGTTATGGCTTACATCGCATTAGGTTTCTTTGCGCTTAAGCTAGGTAAAAACAAGCTACTGAGAGTATTCTCTTTCTTTGGTGCGCTTGGCTGGTTAGCGATGGCAGGCAAAATCGCAATGACCAAGACACCAACATTTTTCGGTTAACTATCTATGTACGAATTTTTTGATGAAGACTTTGACCAGCTAGAGTTAGCTGAAGGTGCATTGATCTTAAATAAAGCGATTAACCCAGAAACTCAAGACAGTTGGGCAGAGCAAGAGCTGGCGAGATTGTTAAAAGACGCCGAGTTTGCTTTGGTTAATGAAACCGATGAACAGCAGAAGTTTGAATCTTTTATTCGACTATTCTTTTATGAATGGGGTTTTGCTGGCGATAAAGATGCGTATTTCTCTTCGGAAAACGCGTTCATCGATAAAGTGCTTGAGAGAAAGAAAGGCATTCCAGTGAGTCTGGGGGCGATCTTTCTTTTTCTAGGTCGCAAGCTAGGCTTTCCTGTAGAGGGCGTCTCTTTCCCGACTCAATTCTTACTTAAAGTAAGTTGGTACGGGCAAGCTGCAGCCTATATTAACCCTTATAACGGTGAGTATGTTGGCGAACAAACGCTGCGAGCATGGTTAATTGGACATGACGGCCCATTAGCTAAGGTGAAACCTGAGCACCTAGAAGTCGCCGACCACCCAACAATTATTGGTAAGTGGTTAGCCCTGCTCAAGAGTGCACTGCTGCGAGAAGAGCGTTATACGCTTGCATTGAAGTGTACTGACCTTGCTTTGACGTTTGTACCTGATGACCCATATGAAATCCGTGACCGCGGTTTTATCTATCAGCAGCTAGACTGTCACCAAGTAGCCGCAACCGATTATCAATATTTTATCGACCAATGCCCAGATGACCCTGCATCTGAGTTACTGAAATCTCAAGTGAACGTCATGAACGAAAAGACAGTGGTAGTTCACTAATTAATAATTACTTAAAGAGAATATGATGGAACAAAAAACAGTTCACATTGGCGATATGCCAATTGCAAACGACAAGCCATTTACGCTATTTGCAGGCATGAACGTTCTTGAATCTCGCGATCTTGCTATGCAGATCTGTGAGCACTATGTAAAAGTAACCGAAAAGCTAGGCATCCCTTACGTATTTAAGGCGTCTTTTGATAAAGCGAACCGCAGCTCAGTTCATTCATACCGTGGTCCAGGAATGGAAGAAGGTCTTAAAATCTTCCAAGAGCTGAAAGATACTTTCGGCGTGAAGATCATTACTGATATCCACACAGAAGCTCAAGCTCAGCCTGTTGCGGATGTGGTTGATGTAATCCAACTACCTGCATTCCTAGCTCGTCAAACTGATCTTGTTGAAGCAATGGCTAAGACTGGCGCGGTAATCAACGTGAAGAAGCCTCAGTTCATGAGCCCGAATCAAGTTGGCAACATCGTTGATAAGTTCGCTGAGTGCGGTAATGACAACATCATCCTTTGTGAGCGTGGCGCTTGCATGGGTTACGATAACCTTGTTGTGGATATGCTTGGCTTTGGCGTAATGAAGAAGTCTTCAAACGGTAGCCCAATCATCTTCGACGTGACGCACTCTCTACAAATGCGTGACCCATCAGGTGCTGCATCTGGCGGTCGTCGTGAGCAAACGGTTGAACTTGCTAAAGCGGGTCTTGCTACGGGTATTGCGGGTCTGTTCATTGAAGCTCACCCAAACCCAGACCAAGCTCGTTGTGATGGCCCATCTGCGCTACCTCTAGACAAACTAGAGCCGTTCTTGAAGCAGATGAAAGCACTTGATGACCTTATCAAAGGCTTTGAGCATATTGATATTAAATAATTGAGATGGATGTGAAGTAACGGAAACGTTATTTAACAAAGTTGATCTAAGAAAGCCCAGTTCTCTGAATTGGGTTTTTTTTATCTCGTAAAATCAGCCGAACATAAACCGTTCATTTAAAGAGTTGTTAACGTGGCGGGTTATTACCTAAGAAACTCTTATATGAGTGTGAGGTCAGTCCTGTTTGCAGTAAATTACTGACATTCATCACACTTTGTAAGTAAACGATTGCTTGTGATGCAGGGGAAGTTTGAGTGTAATCTCATAATTTTGTTACACTTAACTGTTGACCTATGTGTGACCAATTCGACATAAATATGAAATCGTCGTGTTACATCTAGAATGTTAATTTAAGATTAGTCATGTTGAAGTCTTATTGTTCGAACTCCAGGAAAGGGGTCGCAATAGATTATAAAAAGCAGTGGATTCCCTAAAAAGTTCAAAGGTATGACAATGAAGCAACGCCTTATTCTAAAGACAGCACTAAGTGCTGCAATTCTAGCTACTCTAGCTGGGTGTGCGTCTCAATCAGCTCATGATTGGAACCAAGACGAAACTTACAAGCTAACGATTCTTCACACAAACGATAACCATGGTCGTTTCTGGCAGAATAAATATGGCGAATACGGCATGTCTGCACGTAAAACGCTAGTTGACCAACTTCGTTCAGAAGTTGAAGCAGAAGGCGGTAGCGTGTTGCTTCTATCTGGCGGTGACATCAACACGGGTGTTCCAGAGTCAGACCTTCAGGACGCAGAACCTGATTTTAAAGGTATGAACAAAATTGGTTACGATGCCATGGCATTGGGTAACCACGAGTTTGATAACTCTTTAGACGTATTACAAAAGCAGATCGACTGGGCTAACTTCCCAATGCTATCTGCAAACATCTACGATAAAGCGACAGGTGAACGTAAGTTCCAAGCTTACGAGATGTTCGAAAAGCAAGGCATCAAGATTGCGGTTATTGGTTTAACAACTGAAGATACCCAAAAGATTGGTAACCCTGAATTTATCGCAGGCATCGACTTCCGTGATCCTAAAGAAGAAGCGAAGAAGCTAATCGCTGAACTTAAAGAAACAGAAAAACCGGATCTAATCTTTGCTGTGACTCATATGGGTCACTACGAAAATGGCCAACGTGGTGTTAATGCTCCGGGTGATGTCGCACTTGCTCGTTACCTAAACGAAGGCGATCTAGACATGATCGTTGGTGGTCACTCTCAAGAGCCTGTATGTATGGAAGGCCCTAACGTTGCGAAGAAAAACTTCAAGCCGGGTGATGAGTGTAAGCCTGACGTACAGAACGGTACTTACATCGTTCAAGCTCACGAGTGGGGCAAGTACGTAGGTCGTGCTGATTACGAATTCCGTAATGGCGAGCTAGAGATGGTGAGCTACGACCTGATTCCAGTTAACCTTAAGAAGAAAGTTAAGATCGACGGTAAGAAGCAACGTGTTCTTATTCAAGATGAAATCGCACAAGACCCAGAGCTACTTGAATTCCTACGTCCTTTCCAAGAGCAAGGTCAGGCACAGCTAGAAGTTCAAATCGCTGAGACAAATGGCAAGCTTGAAGGCGATCGTAACGTCGTTCGTTTCCAACAGACCAACCTAGGTCGTTTGATTGCGACTTCTCACATGGAGCGTGCAAAAGCAGACTTCGCTGTGATGAACTCTGGTGGCGTTCGTGACTCAATTGAAGCCGGTAATGTTACTTACAAAGATGTACTGAAGGTACAGCCTTTTGCAAACATCCTGACTTACACAGACATGACGGGTAAAGAAGTTCTGGATTACCTAAATGTAGTAGCGACTAAACCAATCGATTCTGGTGCTTACGCTCAGTTTGCTGGTATCTCTATGACAGTAGCGAACGGTGAAGTATCGAATGTATTCATCGGTGGCAAACAGCTTCGTCTAGACGAAACTTACCGTTTCACAGTACCAAGCTTTAACGCTGCTGGTGGTGACGGTTACCCTAAACTGTCTGATCACCCAGGTTACGTAAATACTGGTTTTGTTGATGCTGAAGTACTGAAAGAGTACCTAGAAGCAAACAGCCCGGTTGACGTGAACAAGTACGCGCCTTCAGGCCAAATGGTTTACAAGTAATTGAATCTAAGCAATTGTATCAATAGGTGCTAAATTAGATTGACTCTAGCACCATGATAAATTTAACTAAAGCGACGCCTCGGCGTCGCTTTTTGTTTATCTATCGTTTGGATTTGTTATGACCCCAGCAATCAATCTCGCCAAGAAAAAGAAAATCGCTCATAGCGTGCATCAGTACCATCATGATGCCAATAATACGAACTATGGTTTAGAAGCCGTTGAAGCGCTTGGTCAAGATCCCAAACGTGTATTCAAAACGCTGTTGTTCTGCTTGAATGGTGTGGCGAAAGATTTGGCAGTCGCCGTTATTCCTGTCGAACAGAAGCTAAACCTAAAGCTGGCAGCAAAAGCGGCGAAAGGCAAAAAAGCAGAGATGGCTGATCCAGATATTGCTCAGAAAACCACGGGTTATGTTGTTGGTGGCATTAGTCCGCTTGGTCAGAAGAAAGCACTGCCTACCTTCGTTCATTCCAGTGCGACAGATTTTGAAACGATATGTGTGAGTGCAGGTAAGCGTGGGCTAGAGATTGAATTAGACCCAAAAGACTTAACATTTCTGACTCGCGGCCAGTTTGCTGATTTATGTTTATAGATTGTCGTCGTCATGATGATAAAACTATCGAATGACCAACAAAAACGCCCGCTAGACTAATCTAGCGGGCGTTTTTATATCGAGAGTCTCGTCTTACTGATTCAGACTACTTCTTCAGACCTAAAGTACCACCAACACGCTTTGGTGCAGGTTTGTTCGGTCTGTTTGAATCTTGGCTGCGGTTTGCCGGCTTCCCGCTTCTACGATCGGTATTATCGCGATCTGTGCGATTGCGATCCGAACGATTTCTATCTGAATTAGAACGCTCTGAACGAGAGTTCGATTTCCAGTTCTCGGTATTACCACCGCTTTCACCATTCGATGAATTGCGGCCACGCTTTGAATTAGGTGCATGACGGAATTCATCCGCATTGTTACCGCGGTAGGTGCGTGTACGGTTCTCGTTTTGATTACGGCGCGCTGTTGAAGCTTGGTTCTCTTCACGGCTATCAAAAAGTTTCGCGTCAGTCGCTTTGCGAATGCGTTGACCTTTCGCGTTCATTTTTGACGCATCTTCCGTACTTACTGAGCCTTCACACATCGCTAAAATTTCAGTGATCTCTTCGTCGCTCAGGTAGCGCCATTTGCCGTTAGGAATACCGTCTAGTGAGATATTCATAATACGAACACGACGCAGTTTAAATACTTCATAACCGAGCGCTTCACACATACGGCGAATTTGGCGGTTAAGGCCTTGTGTTAGCGTAATTCGGAATGAGAACTTAGTCTCTTTCTCTACTTTACATGGCAAAGTGACTGTATCGAGAATGTGAACGCCAGCGCCCATTTGCTTCAAGAATTCCGTCGTAATCGGCTTATCTACACGCACCACGTATTCTTTCTCGTGGTTGTTACCTGCACGTAGGATCTTGTTTACGATGTCGCCGTCATTGGTTAGGAAGATAAGGCCATCAGAAGGCTTATCTAGACGACCAATCGGGAAAATGCGCTTGTGGTGGCCAATAAAGTCGACGATGTTGCCAGGAATATCACGCTCAGTCGTACAGGTGATACCTGTTGGTTTATTGAGAGCAATGTAAATCGGCTTCTCTTTTGAGCGAACAGGCTTATTGTCGATCTCAACATCATCACCTGGCAAGACTTTAGTACCCATTTCAGGGATCTTACCGTTAATAGTAACTCGGCCTGCATCAATCAGTTTATCGGCTTCGCGGCGTGAGCAAAAACCAGTTTCACTGATGTATTTATTAAGGCGTTTAGCTTGGGATTCTTGTGACATGATATTCTCTTAGCGTTTCACAACGGAAATGTAGATAAACAAAAAGCAACCTTTGGATAGTTGCTTTGAGTTGAAATTCGTTAACTGAGGTAATTTTAGCACTTGGTGTGAGTCTAGGCACGAAATATCGATCTTGATGCAAAATCGTTACTAGTCCATTTATCTATCTCAACCTATTAACTGGTGCGTTTTTGATGGCGCTCTCTGTTCTCTAGCTTTTTCTCATTACTCTTTCTGAGCATTACGTAGACTGCGCCCGTACCACCATGAAATTGCTGAGCAGAATGAACACATTGAACGTCGTTGATTTGTGTTAGCCAATTTGCCACGTAGCTTTTCATCATTGCAGGTGGATTCGAACGCTCACCCTTACCATGAACAATGATGACGGTACGAACATCCATTCTTAAACACTGACGCAAAAATGAAAGCACTTCGTTACGTGCGTCTTTCAGTGTTTTCCTATGAAGGTCGAGCTTGGCTTGAATAGGGTATTTTCCTAGGCGCAGCTTTTTGTATACGCCTTCTTGTACACCGTCTTTTTTATAAGCAACAACATCGTCTGGCTTGATCATTGGCGAATAGTCTAATGATAAGTAGTCTTTCTCGTCGTCAGACAGCCACATAGCGGCTTCACGCTTAGCAAGGTGAGATTCGGTGACTCGGTGTACTTTCTGGTGTTCAGCGGTGTCATGGTCGATACGTTTAACATCGCCCATCATTTCTTGGAATAGATCTAAGTCATCATCATGAGACATAGTGTGTATCTCAAGTTGGAGAAGGATAGGGTAAGTATACCTAAGTTGAGGTTAGGTTTAAAAATGAAAAAACCGGAGAAGACAATAAGTCTGCTCCGGTGCAAAGCGTTTTGACATTTACTTATAAAGTAAAAGAATACTTAAAAGTAAATGATTTAGGCAGAGCGATTCTAGTGAGGAGATTTTTCAGTCATAACTTTGTATATGAAGAAGCCTCCATAAAACATCATGAGACCCAGAGCCCCGAAGATTACTATCATTGAAGATAGTCCCACCGCATTACCAAATAGGAGATCTAGCCAAAAGTCCATGTGTATACCTCAAAGTTATATGACATGGCTTAGTGTATTAACAAGCATTATCAATTCACTGATCTGGATCAATCCTGTTTCATAAGTTAAATACTTGTTGGTAACTGTGTGTTTTTCGTCACATCATGCTCGTTGTTGTATGTCTTTTGTTCGAACGATTCAAAATCGCAATAAATATGAGAAAAAGCCCTTGCGGATAAATTCAGAACCCGTATTATACGCTCCATCGACAGGCAATGAGCCAGTTAGATATCTCGGTGAATAGCGCAGCTTGGTAGCGCATCTGGTTTGGGACCAGAGGGTCGGGGGTTCGAATCCCTCTTCACCGACCACATTAGAAAAAGCCGTAGCAGAAATGCTACGGCTTTTTTGTATTTGGGATTTCTACATTCTAACTGCATTGACTGTTTATGGTTGAGGGCAGAGAGTTAGGTCTATTGGACAAACTCATTTGTCGCAACGTTGTTCTTAACCCAGATCAAAGCTTGTAAGCGATTCTTCACCTTGATTTTTTTAAACGTGTTGTGAAGGTGTGCTTTGACCGTATTCTCACTGACATAGAGGGTATCTGCTATCTGAGTGTTAGATGCTCCATCACCGAGTAACTTAATGATCTGCTGCTCGCGTTTGGTCAGTTTGAGGTAATAAGGACTGGTTTTCGCGCACTGCCTCTCTCTGTAGAAGCTAATGTACTGGTAAATGAGCTTTCTACTCATCCACATCTCGCCTTGCAAAATGCAGTTAAAGCCGGCCACGAGCTTTTCAAGCGTGTCCGACGTATAAAAAATGCCGACAAGATACTGCCATTTAAGCATTTCAGAGTGCGGGAAATCGCCTGGTGTATTGAGTAGCACTTCATGGACATCACTTGCTACGTCATCTCTGAGCTCCTGGTATTTCTCAATGTATTGCTTACTCATTGTCGGGAAATCAATAATAATCAGAACTAAGTCATCGTTTTTTAGGGATTTAGCACTGAGCCTTTCCGGTGATATGAGTTTTATGTTCAGGTTAACTTTCTGTTCTATAGACTCTTTTAGTAGTATCGATTGTAAATTGTTCTCCGCAAGTAAAATGGTGTTATGAGCCTCCAGTTTAGCCATGTGGAACTCCTTTTCTTAACTCATTACTTGAACTTTAGGTGTTTTAGTTTAAAGCACGTATTGTTATTTTGCTAATTTTTAAAGCTAATTATTCATCAAATTTATGAAATTAATTTAATAGTATTGTCGAAGGTAAAATAATACTTAAGTAGAAAGAGGGAATTACCGAGATTTATGGTTTTATTTTATTGATTGTACAGTCTTTATGAATTTTCCAGATCCCCTTGTTTGGGTGAAGTTTTATAGTGGCAGGAAACTGATTTATATTAATAATCAACGTTGTAATACCACTATTCGTATTCTGGTTGAAATTAGAGTTGGTGTTCGTACTCAACGTTAATGAAGATGCCACACTGTTATTTATGGTCAGAATAAGACTTTTATTTTTTATCAGGCACTGTACTGAATTTAAATCAGAAGAAAATCCATTAAAATGGAAAGAAATAAATAAAACGGCGATCAACGCCGTTTTAATATATGCACTATTTATCATATTAATTCTGATAAATTATACCGACATTACCACTTGCGCCATTACCTGAAACGAGAGCAGTATCATAAGAGGTTTGTTCAATCATAAATTGGTTTGAACTGCTGTTTGTTAAGCTAACAATGGCATCTGAATGAGATCCTGTTTGTAACGTGAATACTCGGTTATCGCTACTGCTCACGAGATCGATATCGACATAGTTATCGTCGCCACCACCAACATCGGTGTTGACTATCGTTTGAACATAGTTATTATCGCCGCTGATATCGATGTCTACATCATTATTATCAACACTCGCGTTACTAAACTCGGTATAGGTTGTATTGGAGTTACCAGAGACATTCACATCAGCTTCATTGTAGTCAGCACCACCTAGAGCATTGACGACAGAGATGTTCTCGTTACCCACTTGTGTAACTCGTAAATCATTGCTTCGACCATAAGGTTGAACTGTAATTTGGGCTTGGTTACTAACACCATCTTGATCAACCCAGGCGTTGTTGTTTACATAGCGTAACTTAACGTGAGCTTCATTGAGATTGCCATCTTGTTGAACCACTACGTCAGAGTTATAGCTAGCATGTGTGTCAACTAGTGCAACATGCCCATCAGTAACACCAGACGTGTTCTGGTTAATGGTGACATTGGCATTAGCGCCACTACCCATTTGCCAAACGGCAGTATTATCCATCGCTAAAGGTTGAATACCGGCTACTGTCGATGATATGCCAAGATCGGTTGTTCCCTCTATTGTCCCCAACGCTGGCTCAGAGGCTGGAAAAGGAGCAGGTAAATTATCTGCGTATGCTGCATTAAAGCCCAGAATAGCACCGACTATAATTCCAATTTGTGTAACTTTCATAAGTTGTATCCTTATACATTTCCATGTCGACTATGTTGTTACTTCATCGAGAAGCAACGGTGAATCAAGCTTTCCATACTGCGCGCTAATTGGCTTGATTGATGTGAATTCTCATTGAGCTAGACGCTTTCACTAAAGCAAAGTCGTTGCCGTCTTGAGAAATTCCTAAATTACTTCTTCCAGAACCAACCAAATAAGCAGTATTGCCATTGCCTTTTTGGTCAATGCTCAGCTGACTACTCTGTCTTGAGAAGTTAGCTTGTCCGATAACTGCTAAATTGTTATTCCCGTCTTGGGAAATAAGCGCTTCAGAATTTACTCCGAGTTGCCCAATTGCGGCATCGTTATTTGAACCATTCTGGTCTATTAAGGCGGTATTATTGCGCCCTGTTTGACCAATGTATGCGGAGTTAGAACTTCCGCTTTGCGTTATCTTCGCTCTGTTGTTCGCGGTAATACCAGGACTGCGTTGCTTTATTATTGCTATTGAATCAGTAGCATTAGATATATTTAATTCTGAATAATTATCTAAATCTCCAGAAGAGAAGCTTTCTAAATAATTATAATCATTGACTATATCTTGATTAACATTATGTAAAAAATCCCCTTCTATATCTGACGCGATAGCATTATTAAAACCTCCTGATAAAAAATATAAACAAGTTAAGCTGATAAGTGATGCTTTCCCAATTACCATCATCTTTACCTTAAAGTGTTCGTGATTATGATCCCTACGAAAATAAACTGCGTAGGGAATGAGTGAACCTTTGTCTTATCGAAATCCTAGGCCTTGAATTTACGAACAGCTATAAACTTAAAGTTGAAAATATTTAGTTGTTCATATGAAATTTAATTAGTATTTGACCGAATCCTACCAACCTTAGTTAATCAATTCCCTTCAGTAATTAATTCGAAAGTTTATATATGCCACTGTAAGCATGAATTACGCTTTATTCAGTTTCAACGAATCACATTCTCATTTTGTAAATAGACTTTGAATGGGAGCACATATGAAAATCAAGCTGCTTACAATAACTCTGCTTTCCTTTGCTCTTCATGCAGAAGAAAAGAGTCATGGTCTTGAAAATGCTGCTCCTTTAGAAAATGGACAAAAACTTGAGGACTCGACAAATAATCTTAAGGAAAAATTCAATGACTTCAGTGAAGTCGATGGAATCATTGTGGACAGAACCATTACGCGGTTGGGAGAGGATTTCTATTTTTTCTTCTCGCAATCGCTCAATGATAGTTATCCCGACCTTAAGGAAAATTTGACGGTAAAAGAAAGGCCAACGGCGTTATCAGGAAGCATCATAGAGGTTCAACACTCTAGAAAACCGATCTTCCGTACGGCGTTGTCCCCTGGTCGTAGACAAGCGAAAGAACGCGCTGCCGATGCAACACGAGTGGTTGGGAATTACATCATCCGATGGCAAGCGGAACGGATCTTTCAGGACACTTACGATCTAGACCATGATGAATTTTAAGGAGCCAAGGATGTCGATATTTTTCAGAAAGGCCGCGCTCATTGCGCTGATAGTTTCGCCTTCGGTTTACTCAAGCGAGTTAGTTTACACGCCCGTAAACCCAAGTTTTGGCGGAAATGCTTTAAACAGCTCTCACCTTTTTAATCACGCTAGTGCCATCAATGATTTTGAAGACCCTAATGCTAGGGATATTTTTGATGAACAAGAGTCTGCGTTAGATCGCCTAGCTTCGAGTTTAGAGTCCCGTTTAATTAGCCAATTGCTTGCTGACGTGGGTAATGGAAATACAGGGCAGCTAGAAACAGATGACTTTTTCCTCAATATTGTTGACGACTCCGGGACCTTACTCGTTCAAATCGTCGATAAAGCGACAGGGGAATCAACAGAAATCAGTGTTTCGGGACTAAACCCAGACCTCTAATCACAAGGATTGTGTTATGAAATCGATCATTATCGTCTTCTTGACCTTTGTGTTGGGAGGGTGCACTTACTCTATGCAAATTCCAGAGACTTCTGAAACGCCAAAACTGATGCCGAGAGGATCGACTTATACCGATCTCATCTCATTACCTCAGCCTCGCGGCAAAATATTGGTCTCAGTTTATGACTTTAGAGATCAAACAGGCCAATACAAGCCTCAGCCAAACAGTAACTTTTCCACAGCAGTGCCACAGGGTGGGACGTCTTTATTGACGACAGCACTTATCGACTCTCAGTGGTTTGTACCTCTGGAGCGTGAAGGGCTCCAAAACTTATTGACTGAACGTAAGATCATTCGAGCGGCTCAGAAAAAAGATAAGGTCGTAAATAATCATGGGGCAGACTTGTCGTCTTTGAGTTCCGCTAACATCGTCATCGAAGGCGGGATTGTGGCTTATGACTCGAATATCGTGACAGGCGGTGCGGGTGCTAAGTATCTTGGGATCGGTGGTTCTGGACAATATAGAACGGATCAAGTCACTGTGAATTTAAGAGCGGTTGACGTTAGAACCGGGCAAGTTCTATTGAGTGTCACCACCACTAAAACTATCTCTTCACACGAGATTGGGTTCGGCGCATTTCGATTTGTTGATTACAAAGAACTATTAGAAGTTGAAATGGGCTACAGCCAAAATGAACCCGTTAATATCGCTGTGATGTCAGCGATTGATGCTGCGGTAATACATCTTATTGTAAAAGGCATGAAGCGTGGAATGTGGTCGCCGGGCGATCCTAATGCACTACAAAATCCAATTATTGCTCGATACTCTGAAGCGAGCACTGACATACTTTAAATAACCGAGTAAGCAGCAAAATAGGGCTATGCGGAAAACGGACCTTTCCCTTAGCCCTGTTTTTTTCTTCAAGCAACTCAATGATCAATTCACATCGCACGTAATATCTTTTATCGGTGTTTCCGAGGTAACAAAACAAACATACGCTTCCGCTGGCTTATTCGGGCCTATTCGAATGTAACCTGCCTTTACTTCATCTTCATCAAACGTCACCGAGTGAGAACTTCCCGTTTGGTTGTCGTAAAAGTTTGCTTCAAAATTGTTGTTCATTTGGCTTGCGATACGGTTTCGTGTTGTAGATGTTGTGAACGTAATATTGGCGCAGCGCATCGGTGGTTTCTCTGTAATGAGAAATTGCCCACTTTCTTTATCTATCACGCCCCCCTTTGTATCTGGCTGAATGTCGATAGCTTGAAATTGTTCTACCGTACAAGTTTCTTTGGCTGAGGCTATTGAGGGCATCAGCATCGTGAGGGCTAAAGGGAAAGCAAAAAGTACTGGTTTCATTAGAACAACGCCATAGGTAAAAAGAGCGAAAGATAATAGCACTGCAATGGTGCTATTAAATGTAAAGATTCTGTTATTAAGGAAATGCTTTTATAACGAAAACAAAATGAGGTTGAGCATCGTTAGCTTTTTTAGCTAGTCTCAAATTGACATTGGGCTGATTGGCTTTGTGATTGCTGAATGACACTGAAGCCTTTCTTTTCTAATAACTGTATAAGGTTACCTTCTCCAATTAGGTGCAAGGTACCAACTACTATCATGTAGTTCCCTTTAGTCTTAAGCTTCCAATCATTGGAGGATAGTTTGTTTGCCCAGTCTATGTTGCGATCGGTTAAGAATGCTTTCTCAAGTTCAGGCGACATCTCTGACAGTTCTGAGAAGGCTTCCAGCTTCGCTAAATCACCCGCTTTCCAGCTTTCAATCAGGCAATGAACCACGCGATCAGTTTGGTCAAATTCTTCAAGGCTACTGACTAACCACTCTTTACCGTCGTCCTTTTGTTTTGTCATTAGGTCTATTTGGAATTGCAGAGGCTCCAAACTGATAACCGGAACATCTTGGGTAGTCGCTTTGTTCGCTAGCGTCGCATCAACGCCGCTGGCGGAGCCATAACCAAGGTTTTTTAACTGCTGCATTTGTATGGAGAGAGAAGTTGCCCAAGGCGGTGAACTAAGCAGCTGTTGCGTCGGCATGCCCAATGATTTTGAGATGTCGGTTAATAATTGCAGCTGTTGTTCATTGAGTACATCGGCAGTTGTGAGTTTGTTGTGGGGATATACAACGCCATCAGACTTTCTGATATCCGTTTCGATAATTAAGCCATCACTGTTTTTTAGCGCGTCGGTGATCGCCGAAGGAAGGGGGTACATACTCTCGTCTCCAACGTGCACTGAACCTAAGATAGTGAGTGTCAGATCATCCTTTTGTGCTTGCCAATAAAGGGGCTCGGCGACCGCTTGCCTAGCTGAAAAAGCGAGAACGAATAAAACCATGTACCAGAGTGGACGCAAAGGGAGCTCCTTAAGGAAGTATTAAACTCGTTAAAATCGATTTTGACGGTGTTTTTTAACGGTTTTTTTTGAGAACAATGTCACGTTGTTTGTACGAAAAGTATAACAATACGCTGAAACTCTAAATCCTTTCTGACTACCAATGACACGATTTTATGAAATCGGTAAAAAAGATTGTGATTCATTTCTCAAATTTTACGTCAAAATTAAAATGACGGAAGTGCCGTTGCTTGTAACTTGATGATTTTATTTAAATTAAATTTATCAATATTTTTGAGATTTGAAGCCGATCACTTTATTAGCTCGATTTAATTCACGGTAAAAAATAAGCCCATATAGTTTATCTAACTTTCGAAGCGCTCCATTTTGCTTCTTACTCAATTTTTAATTTATGGGTGAATACGATGTTGAAGAGAAACTTACTATCTGTAGCGGTATTGGCTGGCCTAACAGGTTGTGCAGTAACGCAAGCACCAGAACAAAAAGTAGTGAATGCACTGGCTGATAATCTTGATGTTCAGTACGAAATTCTAACTAATCATGGTGCGAATGAAGGCTTGGCTTGTCAGGACCTAGGTGCTGAATGGGCGTCATGTAATAAAGTGAACATGACGCTAACCAATGACGGTGAAGCGATTGACTCTAAAGATTGGAGCATCTACTTCCACAGTATTCGTCTTATTTTAGATGTTGATAATGAGCAATTTAAGATCACTCGCGTTACTGGTGACCTTCACAAGCTAGAACCTACTGAAAAATTTGACGGCTTTGCGGCTGGTGAAGAAGTGGTTCTTCCGTTAACGAGTGAATACTGGCAACTGTTTGAAACTGACTTTATGCCAGGTGCATTCGTGACGGCGCCAAACGCAGAACCTAAGATGATTGCATCATTGAATACAGAAGATGTTGCATCGTTCGTAACTGGTCTAGAGGGTAATAACCTTAAGCGTACGCCTGATGATAATAACGTAATGGCGACAGCGGTGACGCGTTTTGAAAAGAATGCTGATCTAGCAACGCAAGACGTATCAACTACTTTACTACCAACGCCAATGTCGGTAGAAGCCGGTGAAGGTTCAGTTAGCATTGCTGGTGGTATTGCCCTACCTAAAGACGCATTCGACGCTGAGCAATTCGCAGCAATTGAAGAACGTGCAGATGTGGTAAACGTAGATGTGAGTGGCGACCTACCTGTGAGTGTCGCTGTTGTTCCTACTCAGTTTACGGGTGATTTAGCGAAATCTGGCGCTTATGAACTAAGCATCTCGGAAGAGGGGATTGCAATTAAAGCGTTTGATAAAACGGGTGCTTTCTACGCAGTTCAGTCTATTTTTGGCCTAATAGATAGTCAGAACGCTGAATCATTACCACAACTGTCAATTAAAGATGCGCCGCGCTTTGATTATCGTGGTGTGATGGTGGACGTTGCTCGAAACTTCCACTCAAAAGATGCCATCCTAGCAACGCTAGATCAAATGGCGGCATACAAGATGAATAAACTGCACCTTCACCTAACGGATGATGAAGGTTGGCGTTTAGAAATTCCAGGTTTACCAGAGCTAACGGATGTAGGGTCTAATCGTTGTTTTGATTTGGATGAACAAAGCTGCTTACTGCCTCAGCTAGGTTCTGGTCCAACAACAGACAACTTTGGCTCTGGTTTCTTTAGTAAAGCGGATTACGTCGAGATCCTAAGCTACGCTAAAGCGCGCAGCATCGAAGTTATCCCTGAAATTGATATGCCAGCACACGCTCGTTCAGCTGTGGTATCAATGGAAGCGCGTTACACTCGTCTCATGGCGGAAGGCAAAGAAGCAGAAGCGAACGAATACCGCTTGATGGATCCGCAAGATACATCGAATGTAACCACGGTTCAGTTCTACGATAAGCAAAGCTTCATTAACCCATGTATGGAGTCATCAACTCACTTCGTCGATAAAGTAATCTCTGAAGTGGCGGCAATGCACCAAGAAGCGGGCGTACCGCTAACGACTTGGCACTTCGGCGGCGATGAAGCGAAAAACATCAAGTTAGGCGCAGGCTTACAAGATATTAATGCAGAAGATAAAGTGGCTTGGAAAGGCAACATCGATTTGTCTAAGCAAGATAAGCCGTTCCAACAATCACCACAATGTCAGTCATTGATCGCTGATGGTACTGTAAGCGATTTCGGTCATCTACCAAGCCACTTCGCAGAACAGGTTTCTAAGATTGTTGCTGAGAAGGGTATTCCCCACTTCCAAGCATGGCAAGATGGTCTGAAATACAGCGAAGGCGAGGAAGCATTTGCGACCGAAAGTACACGCGTGAACTTCTGGGACGTTCTTTACTGGGGCGGAACTTCATCAGTATACGATTGGTCAGCAAAAGGGTATGACGTGATT
Organism: Vibrio sp. 10N.261.52.C11; assembly: GCF_041471405.1. Taxonomy (NCBI): domain Bacteria; kingdom Pseudomonadati; phylum Pseudomonadota; class Gammaproteobacteria; order Vibrionales; family Vibrionaceae; genus Vibrio; species Vibrio sp. 10N.261.52.C11. The sequence continues at coordinate 28,973 of NZ_JBFROI010000016.1, read as the reverse complement.
GTCTCTAACCCAGACTACGTATACATGGATATGCCATACGAAGTTGATGCAGCTGAGCGTGGTTACTACTGGGCAACACGTGCAACCGATACTCGTAAGATGTTTGGCTTCGCACCAGAAAACATGCCACAAAACGCAGAAACATCATTAGACCGTGATGGCAATGGTTTTACTGGTAAAGGTGAGGTTGAAGCGAAACCTTTCTACGGTCTGTCAGCTCAACTTTGGTCAGAAACAGTACGTACTGACGAGCAATATGAATACATGGTGTTCCCTCGCGTATTGGCAGCAGCAGAGCGCGCATGGCACCGAGCAGATTGGGAAAACGACTACAAGGTTGGTGTTGAATACTCTCAAGAAACTAACTTAGTGAATAAGCAAGCGTTGAACAGCGACTTTAATCGCTTCGCGAATATTGTTGGTCAACGTGAACTGGCTAAGCTTGAGAAAGCGGGCATTGATTATCGCCTACCAGTACCGGGCGCTCAGGTTGTTGATGGCAAGCTAGCGATGAACGTTCAATTCCCAGGCGTAGAGCTGCAATACTCTGCTGATGGTGAAAACTGGTTAACGTACGATGAGCAACAACGTCCTTCGGTTTCAGGTGAAACTTACATCCGCTCTATCTCTGAAAGTGGCGAGAAAGTAAGTCGAGTGACCTCAGTTAAATAATTGATAAGCAACATTAATAGAAGAGCTCCCTCGTTATTATCTTACTCAAGGTAAAAAGTGGGAGCTCTTTTTGTTTAAGGCGAGTTAAGTCTTTCTCTTAAACAGAAACTATAGAAACCGTCTTTGTTTATATGGTCAACAATGCACATAAGGTGACTTTAATCCCAAAAGTGACGCGCTTCTCATTATTCTCTTCAAAAAATAAGCCCCCTGTAAAAAACTCTAAATCAGATGTGATTCAACTATCTAGATCTAATTTTTCTTCGTGAAATAACGTGATCCCGATCTGTATATTTTTCCATCTTAAGTTTTTTATCAATTTTTATGTTTTTAAGTTGTTGATTTTAAAGTTTTAAATAACTTGTTTTTTTTTGATAGTGAGAGGGATCACTCTGCTGTCCCTTTTATTTTTAAACGCGAATTAATTCGAGCAACATAGATTTCATGCCAGGGAGGCTACCAACTACTCAAGCGGTGAAGGTGAATGATGTACCGAAGATGTGCCGCTGAAAAAATTAAACTAAGGCAGTTTACTATGAAAAAAATTATCGCTCTAAGTGCTCTTTCTCTTGCTTTCGCTTCTAGTGCTTTTGCTGGTTCTTCTTACGTAACGGGTAACATCCAAATTCATGACGATGGCCGTATCCACGGTTCTGACATGACTTCTACGCTAGAAGCTGGTCACACGTTTGACAACTCTCTAGGCGGCTTCACGGTTTATTCTGAGTTTGATGGTATCCAACTGGGCAAACTTGAATCTGAAAATGGCGGTGCAGGTAATACTACTCCAGGCATCACTGTAGGTGGTGAGCAATCTTTCAACATCACTGACAACCTATGGGTTGCTGCGGGTTACCAACACCTATTCTCTGCAGGCGAAAGCATTCAGTTCCGTCCACTAGTTAAGATCGGTTACAACTTCGACAACGGCATCTCTATTAGTAACCGTACTCGTGCACACATCGATGATACTTCAGCTAATGCTGACACAGATTACCGTATGGATAACCGCATTGCTTACACAGTGAATGCTGACCTAGCGCTTAGCTACAACAACGTATACATGATTGATGCTGAAGCGATGGACCACGAGTTACGTGCAACATGGACTCGTCAAGGTGTTCAACCTTACTTTGAATTCCGTAGCCAAGCTAACGGTGTAGATTTCGCAAACGGCGATTCTAAGCAGAACAACGCATTCGTATTCGGTGCTTCTTACGGCTTCTAAGCTGATTCGCTTGGTTGCTTAGATTATTAGCCGAGTGAACTTCTTTGTTAAATAGCTTTGTTGTTGAATAACTTCTTAGCTAATTAGCGAAGGGAAAATAGCGGTACTAACAGCCCGGTTGGTGCCGCGACAAGATTTGCTTTACTGTCCAAAAGCAAAGAGCCTAGCAAGTAAACCACAGTCTTGGGTTTACTGAATGCTAGGCTCTATTTTTATGACTTCTTTTTATTGCTGTGTGTTGGTCTGTTTAGGTTCTATTTTCCGTTGTAGTGACGGTATTCAAACACCTGACCTTTTTCATTAAACGCATACACAGAATACTCGTTCTTCTTATCGCCATACTCCATGCCTGGCGAACCCATTGGCATACCCAGAACCGCTAAACCAATCGCATTACGTGGTGGGTTTTCTAGAAAGGCTTTAATGTCATCTGCTGGAATGTGTCCTTCAAATACGTAACCGTCGATCTCTGCAGTGTGGCAAGAGGCTAACTCCTGTGTTACCCCTAGCTTCTGCTTGATTGGGTTCATATCATCGTGGAGCTTCTCAGTAACATCGAACCCAGCATCTCGCATATGTTCTGTCCATTCTGTGCAGCAGCCGCAGTATGGAGATTTGTGGTTTAGAACATCAGTAGCTAAAGCTTGTCCTGAGATTGCAGCGAGTGCAGTAAGAGTCATAATTTTACGAATCATGGTTAACCTCATGAATATGGTTTTTGTTGATATTAGAATGAGTGGGTTTGAACAGTCTTAATCTGTTGGCATTGCTGACTACGGTGATTGATGACATCGCCATCGCAGCGCCTGCAACGACAGGGCTAAGTAAAAATCCAAAGAATGGGTAGAGCACACCAGCCGCAATTGGAATACCAAGTGAATTATAGATAAAGGCACCAAACAGGTTTTGCTTCATGTTTCTCACGGTCGCTTGGGAAAGCTCAATCGCGTTACTGACAGATAATGGCGACGAGTTGAGTAGTGTCATTTGCGCACTTTCAATCGCCACATCGCTGCCGCTACCCATTGCTATGCCTATATCTGCTTGAGCAAGTGCAGGCGCGTCGTTAATACCGTCTCCGACCATGGCAACACTCTTATATTGCTGTTGCAGCTGAACAATGTGTTGAGCTTTCTGCTCAGGAAGCACTTCTGAAATCACTTCGTCGATACCGACGTTTTTACCTATCGCTTGAGCTACAGAGTCGTTGTCGCCCGTTAATAGCACAGTGTGAATTCCGGCGGATTTTAGTTGAGCTATCGCCTGTTTGCTATCTATTTTTAACACGTCTGAAATGCCCAATATGCCTTCCAGTTTTTGGTCAATCGCAATGAAAATAGGCGTCCACGCTTGCGAGCGGCAAAGCTCGATGAAATCCGCGCCAACCTCTGTATTGATACCTAATTGGGTGAGGTACTTAAGCGAGCCAACTTGCACTTTCTTGCCGTTAATTGTTGCTTGAACCCCAAGCCCTCGTTGGTTTTCAAATTCGCTGTGTGGGAGTACTGAAACTTCCAAGCTCTCTGCATATTGGCAAACGGCTTTGGCAAGTGGGTGCTCAGATCCTACTTCTACTGAATAAGCACAAGCCAGTAATTCTTGTTCTGATAAATCGCCATAAAAGGCTTGCTGAACGGTTGGCTTACCTTGGGTTAATGTGCCTGTTTTATCAAACACGACAGCATCAATTTTGCTTGCAGATTGCAACACATCGGCATCTTTGATCAGAACGCCAAACTCAGCGGCTTTGCCAACGCCGACAGTAATTGAAAGTGGTGTCGCAAGGCCTAAGGCACATGGACAAGCGATGATCAGCACTGTGGTTGATACCACTAACATGTAACTGGCGCTTGGTTGTGGGCCAACAAAAAACCAAACTAGGGCGGCAAAAACTGCGATCGCAACCACAACTGGAACGAAAACGGCAGAGATAGAGTCGGCAAGCTTAGCAATCGCAGGCTTGCTGCTTTGCGCTTGGCGAACCATTTGAATGATTCGAGCCAGCATAGTGCTTGAGCCAATTCCCGTCGCTTCAATGATCAGGCTGCCATCACCATTAATGGTTCCTGCTGAAACGCCATCATTAATCGATTTAACGTTGGGCAGTGGTTCGCCAGTCAGCATGGATTCATCGATATAAGATTCACCCGAAACCACGACACCATCGACAGGGACTTTTTCTCCCGGCTTTACTCGAACTTGCATGCCAACTTGGATGGCCTCTACGGCGATGGTTTGTTCTTTGCCATCGACAATCACCACCGCTTTTTGAGGTTGTAGGTTAATCAAAGCTTGTAGTGATTTTGTGGTGCGAGCTTTGGCTTTGGCTTCAATGTAGTGGCCCAAAGAAATTAGACCAACGATCATCGCACTCGCCTCAAAGTAGACATGGCGAGAGGCCTCAGGGAACCATGACGGAATCAACACAACTAGCATGGAGTAGAACCATGCTGCGCCTGTACCCAAAGCAACTAACGTATCCATGGTCGCGCGCTTGTGCATCAGTGATTGCCAAGCATTGGTGAAGAAGCTACGACCTGAAGTGGCTAGCAGTACCAAACAGACGACACCGATTAAGCCCCAAGCCAATTGGTCGTTAAATGTAGCAATAGTCATGCTGCCACCAAACAGACCCCACGCCATCAGCGGAGCACCGATAAGCAGCGCGCTTACCGAATTTTTTAGGAAAGCTTTTTGGGTACGAAGTTGTTGTTCTTGCTGTTTTTGTTGTTGAGTCGCCGCGTCATCAACGAACTCTGCACCATAACCTGCGGTTTTCACCGATTCTATTAGAGCGTTTTCAATGATGTCTCTTGTTTGAGAGGTGAAAACTAAGGCTGTCTGTTCTGCGAGATTGATCTGAGCTTGGTCGACGAACTCATTCTTTTTCAGTGCTTTCTCTACCGAAGAAACACAACTCGCACACGTCATTCCCTCAAGAACAAGGTGATAGGTATATTGGCTAGCTGCGGTTTTATCTTCACTCTTTTTATCTGCTTGTTCGTCTTCTAAATCTGAACTCGATGAAAGGTCATTCGTTTCTGAGTAGGGAGCTGCGTGGTAACCCAGGCTTTCGACCAGCTTAATCACCTCAGACTCAGAAAGCAGAGTAACCAGTGATAATTCCTGTTTGCTGACTTCTAGGTTTAAGGCTTGCTCAGTTTGTTCAAGCGCTTTAGTCAGTTTGCTCACACACTTGCCGCAACTCAGACCGGATAGCGAAAGGTGCAGCTGATTACCCATAGAATAGCCAAGCGTTGCTAACTGTTCGTTGAGCTGAATGTAACTAAATGGAGTCGAAATATCGATGTAGGTCGGCGATATGTCATTAATCATCGTGCTGTCGAGATCGCTAAACAGTGTGCGAACTTTCTTCGCGCAACCCATGCAATTTAGGCCGTTGAGCGCCGTTGTGTAGTAGTTCATATCGATACTCCAATTCTCATCTACGCCTAACATAAACCTTCCCGTAAGGGTAAGGTCAAACATAAATTCAAGAATTTGATCTTGGTGGAGTGCTAGCTGGTGGTTTCAGTTTGGAATGGAAGAGGGAAATTAAGAATGTGCGGCTATAATCTACTTGCTAAGACTATCTATTTACGACTTTAAGGGCGTAATTGGCCTTTCAATAACGGCTTTCGTACAACAACAGCGCATTAATCATTCACTACTGATTGTAGATTTAAGCGGTGGTGATAAAATAGCGCCCAAAATTTAGTGATGTTTGACTATTGCAGGCCTTGTAATGGCGAGCACTAAAAGAATCACCTACATAATCAAGGTATTTAAATGACGGTTAAAACTCGTTTTGCTCCTAGCCCAACTGGCTATCTTCACGTTGGTGGTGCACGTACTGCACTTTACTCTTGGCTATTCGCTAAGAACCAAGGTGGTGAATTCGTTCTACGTATCGAAGACACGGACCTTGAGCGTAACTCTCAAGAAGCGGTTGATGCAATTCTAGAAGGCATGCAATGGATGGGTATGGAATGGGATGAAGGTCCTTACTACCAATCTAAGCGTTTTGACCGTTACAACGAAATGGTTGATAAGCTACTTGCTGAAGACAAAGCATTCAAATGCTACGCGTCTAAAGAACTGCTTGATGAAATTCGTGCAGAGCAAGAAGAAAACAAAGAAATGGCTCGCTACGATGCTAACCACCCTAAAATTGTTGCAGCAAACGAAGCAGCAAAAGAAGGCGATGCGTGCGTTATCCGTTTCCGTAACCCTAAAGAAGGCAGCGTAGTATTTGATGACCAAATCCGTGGTCGCATTGAAATCGCAAACAGCCAACTTGATGACCTGATCATTCGTCGTACAGACGGTGCACCAACTTACAACTTCGTAGTAGTAGTGGATGACTGGGACATGGGTATCACACACGTTGTTCGTGGTGAAGACCACATCAACAACACACCTCGTCAAATCAACATCTATGAAGCACTAGGCGCGCCAGTTCCAACGTTCGCTCACTGTGCAATGATTCTTGGTGATGACGGTGCGAAACTTTCTAAGCGTCACGGTGCTGTTTCTGTAATGCAATACCGCGATGAAGGTTACCTACCAAATGCATTAAACAACTATCTAGTTCGTTTAGGCTGGTCTCACGGTGACCAAGAGATCTTCTCTCAAGAAGAGATGATTGAATTCTTCAGCCTGAAGGCTATCAGCAAGTCTGCTTCTGCATTCAACACTGATAAGCTACTTTGGTTGAACAACCACTACATCAAGACTTCTGAGCCTGAGTACGTTGCTAAATACCTGCAATGGCACCTAGACGCACAGAAGATCGATACAACAAATGGCCCAGCTATCACTGAAGTGATCAAGCTAGTTGGCGAGCGTTGTAACACGCTTATCGAACTTGCTGAGCAATCTCGTTACTTCTACGAAGATTTCTCTGAGTTTGAAGCTGGTGCAGCGAAGAAGCACCTACGTGGTGTTGCTAAAGGCCCACTAGAGCTTGCTCTTGCTAAGGTTGAAGCACTTGAAGATTTCACTACTGCAAACATCAAAGATGGTGTAATTGCAGCTGTATGTGAAGAGCTAGAGATCGGCATGGGTAAAATCGGTATGCCACTTCGCGTAGCAGTAACAGGCGGCGGTCAGTCTCCTTCTGTTGATGCAGTGATGGAGCTTGTTGGTAAAGAGCGCGTAATCGCTCGCATCAAGATGGCTCTTGAGTTCATTGCTGAGCGTGAAGCTAACGCTTAATTTGAGCGATTGATAGAATCAAAAAAGGGTCAGTAACTTGGTTACTGGCCCTTTTTATTTACTTAGCGTTTTATGTAGCTAAGCTTAGACTTTCTTGAAGATGATAGAGGTGTTGATTCCACCAAAAGCAAAGTTGTTGCTCATCAAGTATTCAACATCCAATTCGCGACCTGAGCCCGTGATGTAATCGAGCTTGCCGCACTGTTCATCGACATTCTTAAGGTTTAGGGTTGGGCTGAACCAACCGCTATGCATCATCTCTAGGCTGAGCCACGCTTCAATTGCACCACACGCACCAAGCGTATGGCCAAAGTAACTCTTAAGAGAGCTGATTGGTACTTCACCAAAGATATTCGCTGTCGCGTTACTCTCTGCAATATCACCTTTTTCAGTCGCAGTACCGTGCGCAGAAACATAGCCAATCTTCTCAGCTGGAAGTTGTGCGTCTCTCAATGCTTTCTCCATACAGATTTGCATGGTTTCCATCTGAGGTTGAGTCACATGAGCCGCATCACAGTTGCTCGCAAAACCTATGATTTCTGCGTAGATCTTTGCGCCACGAGCAACAGCATGTTCGTACTCTTCAAGGATCAGGGTTCCAGCGCCTTCGCCGATAACCAAGCCATCACGCTCGCTGTCGTATGGGCTAGGGGATTTCTTGGGTGTGTCGTTTTTTAAACTGGTAGCGAAAAGGGTATCGAAAACGGCAGACTCAGTTGGGCATAACTCTTCACCACCACCGGCAACCATTACGGTTTGGTAACCATGCTTGATCGCTTCATAGGCGTAACCAATGGCTTGGCTTCCTGAAGTACAGGCGCTGCTGGTGGGAATCACGCGGCCACGCAGACCAAAGAACAGACCTACGTTTACCGCGGCTGTGTGTGGCATCATTTGAACGTAAGTAGTTGCTGTGATTGCTCGTGTCGACTTCTCGTTCAGCATTACTCCGAAAGCACCAACCGCATCGGTACTGCCAGTTGAAGAGCCGTAAGCGATACCAGTTTCGCCATTGGTCAATACATCGTGACCAATTAAGCCGGCTTGCTCCAATGCATTCTCAGTCGCAACGGTAGCTAGGCGTGATACACGGCCCATGCCACGCACTTGCTTACGCTTGTAGTGTTTAGGCAGTTGGAAGTCATCAATAGGCGCGGCAAGTTTTGTGTTGAGACCATCATATTGCTCGAAGCTTGGCATATATTGAGTCGCATTTTCACAGGCCTTTAGCTTAGGCTCTATCTGTTGCCAGTCGTTACCAAAAGCAGTAACACCAGACATTCCAGTTACAACAACGCGGCGGGTCATACTAAGCCTCCATTTACTGAAATCACTTGGCGAGTTACGTAGCCTGCAATATCAGACATTAGGTAGCTGACTAGGCCGGCTACTTCTTCCGGCTCACCCATACGGCGCAGTGGTACTTGAGGAAGTGCATGATCTTTCACGTGCTCGTCAACCATACCTGTGTCAATTAAGCCAGGAGCGACACAGTTTACCGTGATCTTGCGTTTTGCGAGTTCTAGAGCAAGAGACTTAGTTGCGCCAATCACCCCCGCTTTTGCTGCAGCATAGTTAGTTTGACCACGGTTACCCATAATGCCGGATACCGACGCTAGAGTGACGATACGGCCACCTTTACGCTTTTGAACCATAGGCATTACACAAGGGTGAAGTACGTTGTAGAAGCTATCTAGGTTGGTATGGATCACACCATCCCACTCTTCTTCCGTCATCGCGGGGAATGCAGTGTCACGAGTAATGCCCGCGTTGTTCACTACACCATAGTAAGCACCATGTTCAGCGATATCAGACTCAAGCTTTTCGCGACACTCGCTTCGTTTGCTGATATCAAATTGAATAAGACGTCCAGCGCCACCCAGTTCGGTGATCGACTTTAGCGTCTCTTCAGCACCTTGCTTGTCACCCATGTAATGAACGGCGATTTCAAACCCGTCTTTCGCGAGTTGAATAGCGATCGCTTTACCAATACCTTTACTGGCACCAGTGACTAAAACCTGACGGCTCATGATGGGCTCCTAGTTTTCATTTCTTGTAATTTTTGTTCGGTCGGCACGTAGACGTTGAGTTGGCATTGAGCCACTAACTCACCTCGGTCTTCGACTCTTGCGGTAAACACAGCCATACCGCTGTCTTCCATCATCTGTTCGGCGTAGATATCAAGGGTCTGACCTTGAGTAAACTCATCACACAGTGATTTATAGCGACGAGAGCCGAGTAAGAATCCGATTGGGGGCGTGGTGCCGTTTTTAAGTGCGTGATATCCAGACCATGCCGCTACAGACTGCGCCATAAACTCGATTCCAACATATGCTGGTACCGTTTGAGATTCGGCGTCAAAGAACAGATTATGGTCACCAATATCGACCTGACAGTGGATCGACAACGCCTCTACGCTGATAGCACGATCGATTAATATCATCGGATCATCGTGAGGGAGAAGTTGGTCTACAGAAGGGATATCAGTCATTTACTACACCAAAAATCAGGCTAATGTTGTTGCCACCAAAAGCAAACGAGTTGCTTAAGATGTTCTTTGCTTTAAGTTTCTGTGAACAGTTTACCAAATCAATCTCAATATCTTCAGCTTTATCCTGACATTTTTGTAAGGGAAGCGGTAAGTCATATTTCAAAATATGCCACGCAATTGCAGCCTCAATCGCACTTGCTGCGCCTAGAGTATGCCCGGTCAGCGGTTTGGTAGAACTGACGGGAACCTTGTTTGCAAAAATACGATGAATGGCTTTACTTTCCATCGAATCATTGAGTGGTGTTGCAGTACCGTGAGCATTGATGTAACCGATGTCCTCTGCTTGTAACTGTGCAGAATATAAAGCTTTTCTCATCGCTTGCTCGGCGCCATTTCCTTCAGGGTGGGGCGCTGAAATATGGTGGGCGTCAGAGCTGTCACCACAGCCTAATAAGGCAATGTTTGACGTGTCTTGTGCTGCATTAACACTGGCTAGTTTTGTTTTGCTGAGCAACATAAATGCCGCCGCTTCGCCGATATTGATACCATCACGAGAGGCGCTAAACGGCTTACAATGTGTCGTTGATAGTGCTTCTAGGCCATGAAAACCGTTGAGTGTCAGCTTACATAAGGTGTCCACACCACCGACTAACACAGCATCAGCCATGCCTGAATCTAGCAAACGTTGCGCAGTGAGGAACACACGACCACTGGATGAGCAAGCCGTTGAGACCGCATGGCTTGGCCCGGTTAATGAGCAGTATTGGCTAACGAACTCGGAAGTGTTCCCTAGCTCTTGTTTTGAGTAGTGATAATGCTCGGGAAAAGAACCTTGGTCGAGTTTGTGTTTAAAAGCGGCTTCACCGTCCGCAATTCCCGAAGTACTGGTGCCGATAACCACTGCAATTCTATCTGCGCCAAACTGAGACTTTGCTTGCTCGATAGAATCTTCAATTTGGTGAAGAGCCGACAGCGCCAGTTGATTGTTACGAGTGGCGTATTGCGTAAGATCTGAAGGAATTGGTGGCAGCTCACCCGCAATTTGACCAACGACAGTATGTTTACCATCGTTCAGCATATCATTCACTTCGACCATATTTGATTCACGCTCGTCTTTCAGACAACCATGAATGTCTGAAAGACTTGAGCCTAACGCTGAGTGGAAGCCACAGTCTTGGATGTAAATAGGCATAGTGTTCAACTCTTACTTGGATTGTCGACAATCGTTGAGTTCAACGTTTGTATGGTGATGTTGTAGCCCAGGGTCAAATGTTTGAAAACAATGTCGCCTGCCGTTTTGTGTGTACCAGGATCTGTTTGGTAATCAATTTGAATGATTGCCTGTTGGTTTTCATCAAATACGGTTCTTGTTTTGTCGGTATCGACTAGGTGCCAACCTATGCTTTGTAAAGGCTGAGCCCATGCTTCAGCCGGCCATAAGGTAAGCATTAAATTAAATAGCACCTGTTCAGGTTGTGGCAAAGTTGCGCCAAGCCCAGACAAAACCTGCGTATCAATTACTTGATTCTGGTATTGCAGCGATAGAATGCGAGTACCCCAAGAGGAGAACCCCGCCAAAACCACTTTACCTGGTGTGACTTCGACTTGAACCGGAAGCTGCTGTGTATCATTTTCCCACGTAGCGCTAATCAACTGACTGGCTGTTAATGAGTATCCCAGTTCAGCTGGCAGTGGTAGTGCTAGATCGGTGTCTTGATCGATAGACACGCTCGCACCACTTGGCTGCTGAGAAACCATCGAGCAGGCAGTGAGTAGAATACCCACTAGTGTGGCGAAGGTTACCTTTAATGTCTTGATCATCTAAAAGCCTCTCGAGAGGTTGGGCGTTCTACGCTTTTACTACTGTTGATCGCGAGCGGAGAAAGTAGCCACGCGACAAAGATCCCGGTCAGAACCGTTACCCCAAAGCTATGAATGGCATGAGTCTGACTCAACGATAATAAGCCAAATGAGAGTAGCGTCGTGAGGCCAGACAAGGTAATCGCTAATAAGGTGCTTAGTGATTTCTTCTGCTCAGCAAAGAACAAGGTGTAGTCGATGCCAATCCCTAAAATCAGAATCAAGCCCAGCAGATTAAACAGGTTCAACGTGGAACCTAAAATACCCGTGACCGCTAATCCCGCCACTCCTGCAATTAATGAAGGCAACAGCATTAATAGGCTTTGCTTCACACCGTAACGCCAACCTAAAACCATTCCAATAGCGGCTAACGCTATCAATAATAACTCTGTGATTTTGACTCTGTATTCCGCAAAGAGAGCAGAGATTTCATCGGCTTTATTGAGGTATTTAACACCTTGTTGCTGCGCAAAGTTTGAATCGAGCCATTGAGAGAACAGTTCTGAATTTGTGACGTCTTTGATCAAAATGACTGACGCCGCTTGTCCGTCGATCGGCTTTAACCAAAGTGGTCGAACAGGTTCTGACACCGGTGACTCCAAAAATCCAGATACCGTGATGGGTGCGAATTTTGGTAGTTGTGGAAAAGTAGACCAACCTAGCGTGTTTTGTAATATATGGCTTTGTTGACCATAGAGCTGTTCAACTAACTGATAGTTATCATGTTGTTCTTGTTCGCTTAGCAACTGTTGATTGATGCTGCGATACCCAGAGATAGCTTGGCTATCGACTAGAGAATCTAAGCTTGTGGTGATTTCTGCCAGTTTTTTGAGTAGCTTCTGGTCGCTGTTGGCAGTCACCAACAGCATATTTTGCTCACTGCCCAATCCTGAGATTTCAGTAATGGCTTGCTCTTGCTGTTTGAGTTGCTCTGGCATCGCCTGAAGTTGGCGAATATCGTCGTCGTAGCGAATTTGACTGAGTGATATCAGGCTCAAGACAGTCACAGCTAACGGAAGGCCAATTCTAAATTTTTGGTTGCTCCAGAGGCTTAACCAAGTCTGCCAAAGTTTCGACAGGGGAAGAGGGCGTTCTTGGCTTGGTTTTGCCGCTAAAAACGGATACCAACACACCACACTGGCGTAAGCCGCGATCAGTCCAATCGACGAAAACAGAGCAAGTTGCTGCAATCCCGGGAAAGGCGCGACCAACAAACCTAAGTAGCCAATCAAGCTGGTGATCAGGCCCAAGGTGATCGCAATGATAATGTGCTTCAAGCCTTTGTCACTTTGCCATTTACTTCCAGCTGCCAAGCGGTCGGTCAGGTAGTGAAAGGAGTAATCGATGGATACGCCAATCAAGCTGGCACCGAACACCAAACTAAACAGATGAACCTTGCCGAAGATAGCGACGGTGCTTGCCAGCGCAACCAATAATCCAGTACTGATTGAGAGCAAAGATAAGGCAAGTGGTAGCGCACTACGAAATGTCAGCCACACTAATAAAATAACACCGGCCAATGAGCCCAAGCCAATGGTACTGATTTCTGATTTCGCACTTTCGGTACCGTAATTGGCGTAGAACACCACACCAGTATGCTGCACTTTGACGTTAAATTGTTTTTCGACTTCGCGCTCAATTGAATCAAGATCGGGAAGTTGCTCTTGAATGGCCAAGCTATAAGGTGAACCCGCCAGAGTCGCCGTGACCAAAATATGAGTTTGCTCATTAGATTTAGCGGTGAGGTATCCCTCTTTCAGAACAAAGTTACTTGATTGAACGCCAACTGCGCTGATGTAGTCGCGAAATAGTAGAAATGGGTCCATCGACAGTTCGGCTGCAGTGACGCCTGAGAACGGATTGTACAGAGACTGAATGACGTATTGAGCTCGCGAATCAGGAGAGTGGGTCAGCGTCTCTTTTTGTTGTTGGGTCAGCAGTTGAGCTCGGTGACGAAAGTAGAAATCGCTCCATTGGCTTTGGGTGCTGGCGCTGATTTTGCCTTGAACTTGCTGAAACAGAGTTGGCTGACTTGAAAAGGCCCTTTGGTTGAGAGCTTTTTCAAAAGCGTCGGTCGCAACCATGGCTTGTTCGATGTCGGGGGCGCTGATGATAAACACCACTTGCTCGCTCATTGAGCTGGATATCTGCTGAAAGGCTTGCTCTACCATTGGGTCTTGCTGGTTTTCGGGCAGTAACTTTAGAATGTTGCTTTCAATCGGTACCGACGAAGAAAAAGCGAATTGTTTGGTCAACAACCCGCTAAACAGCATTACAACAACAAGCCAAACAAGGGCAAGACTAGAGTTGGAATTGTTTCGCTTCAGCATCTGATAATACTTCCGGTAGATGGCTTAACTGACTGAATTCGATCACTGTGCTATCTCCACGAATCTCTTTCAACTCAATACGTTCAATATCGCTGTTGCCTTGCAGCGTGATAGCCTCAAACACCGCATTCATCGGTGCATTTTTGGGCTTTAGAGTCAGTGTCCATGCTTGTACATTTTCATCAGAGCTGGTGTTAGTTGCGGGCTCAAAATTGAGTGCGAACTGTTCCTGAAGTTTTTGCGTGTCCCCATGAAACACTGACAAGAAGATATGGCTGAAATAAAACGCCATTGGATTTTCTTTGTCGGTGATGATTTTTGCGGGTTGATCGGCAAACCTTTGGCTCAGTTTGTTATCGGTGAGCACTAAGTTCACGGGAAACGGAGTGGTTTGTGTCCAGAGTAAGCCACTTGATTTGTCTAACAGAAATGTACCTTGTGACGTTAAAGGCTGGGCGAACATCTCCATATTGCGTGTTTGAGTGAACTCACCACGCACAATACTATTTTCGCTGAGCACCGTCTGCAGCTCTGAAATAGAATTGACAGCAGCAGAGTTTTCTTTGGCGCTTACAAGGCCGCTTGCCATCATCGCAGTAAGTCCAATTAGCGCGATATTGATGTATTTGCGACTGCGTTTAAACAGATTCATGGTTCACCTGCTGTGGGTTAGAGGTTTGTGTTTGATGTTCAGTTGCTAGAGGTAAGCAACCAAATTGGTGCCAGTGTTCGACTTTGTCAGTAAACACTTTGGGTGAGGCAAAGCACATCTCTTGTTCTTCGATGGTGACGGCAACCTGCATGGTGTGAGCACGTGTCATTCGAGCACCGGTTAGAGCATCATGAATTTCATAATCGACGCGCAGGCGATTTTCCCACTCGGTGAGTTTCGCAGTTACCTTAATCTTGTGATTAAACGGTATCGCCTTAATGTATTTCACGCGGGTATCGATGATAGGCCACATGTAGCCAGAATCCTTCATCTCATGGTAGTTGTACTCAATCTTATCCATCATGATGCGCCTAACTTCTTCAAAGAATCGGAAGTAGTTGCCGTGATAGATCACGCCCATTGGGTCGGCATCTTGGAATGAGGTGATAAGCGTCACCTCAGATTGTAATGGGTGAAGGATTTCAGACATAAATCGCTCTCAACAATATTGCGTAAAGGGTTGGCTACTTTATGAGTAAAGTGACCAGTGCTGACTTTGAATACGAGCAATGAAGTGGCGTAGATCGCCTTCAAGTGGTCGATCTTCTACGATAAATTCAAACTCCTTAAGCACTTCGTCGCGAATGTGCTTGAGGTTCTCACTCATGTGGTGCTCATCAAGCTCGCTGTGACGCTTACGAAGTTCAAGCGCTTGTGTACCCGCTAGAAGTGATGCTGCCGCTACTTGTTCAGTCAATTCAAGAACACGTAAGCAATCACGAGCCGCAATGGTACCCATGCTGACTTTATCTTGGTTGTGACATTCAGTAGAACGAGAGAACACGCTTGCTGGCATGGTGTGTTTTAGTGCTTCTGCCGTCCAAGCTGAAACGCCAATCTGTACTGCTTTAAAGCCGTGGTTGATTGGCTTACGTTCGCCTTCTGCGCCTGTTAGGTTAAATGGCAGTCCGTTGTTGAACTTGTAATCCATCAACTGTGCCATTTGGCGATCAAGCAGATCCGCAAGGTTGGCTACTGCTGTTTTTAACGTATCCATCGCCATGGCAATATGGCCGCCGTAGAAGTGTCCACCGTGCAAAACGCGTTCATTGTCGCCATCGATAATTGGGTTATCGTTAGCGCTGTTTAACTCGTTCTCAATCATTTGGCGTAGCCAAGGTAGAGAGTCTTGAACCACACCAATAACATGTGGAGCACAACGTAGAGAGTAACGATCTTGTAGGCGGTCACTGTTGCGTGGTGGGCGATCCGCTTGTAAGTCATCACGCAGCCATGCAGCAACTTGTTGTTGACCCGGATGAGGTTTCACTGCGAACAAGGCTTCATCGAAGTGGAAGTCGTTGCCTTGCATACCCACAGACACCATTGCCGTGATCTTAGTCGACAGCTGAGCTAGGTATTCTGCACGTTTGTAGGCGATACAAGCCAAAGCCGTCATTACTGACGTGCCATTCATCAATGCTAAGCCTTCTTTTGGCTTAAGCTTGATAGGGTTAATCCCTAGCTCTTTGTAAACGTCACTAGTAGGGCGAACTTCACCTTTGTAGATGACATCGCGCTCACCAATCAGTGCAGCTGCCAGATAAGACAGCGGCGTTAAATCGCCACTGGCACCCACCGATCCTTCTTGAGGAATACGTGGTGAGATATCTTGGTTGATCAGAGTAACGATCTGGTTGAGCAAATCGTGAGTCACCCCAGATACACCTTGTGACAATGAACAAAGGCGCGTTGCTAATACTGCACGAGATTGTTCGTGAGACAGTATTTCACCTAAACCACAGCCGTGAAAACGTGTTAAATGCAGTGGCAATTCATCAACAAGGTTTGGTGGAATCGCAACGGTACATGAGTCACCGTAGCCCGTTGTCACACCATAGATCACGCCTTCTTCTTTCAATAGGCGTTCTAAAAAAGCGACACCACGGTCGATTTTTGATGTGAATGCTTCACTTGAGTTCATCGAGGCTTTTGCGCCTTGTGAGATAGCGACAACATCCTCAATTGTGAGGCGTTCGGCACCAAAGGTGATGCTATTTGGATTCTTTTTCGTCATGGTGCTTGCTCAATGTCCAAAAATTAAAAAAGTTGTACCACTGAAGCGGTGCTTTCAGTGTGTAGTGCTCAAGTCGGTCTGCGTATTTTTGCACGACTTGCTGTAAAGATTGTTCGCGAGTTTTTCTGGGTAGTTCTATCTTGTCGCTAAAATGCTCGAAATAGACATTAAAATGCGGCTTAGATTGTGAGTCATCACGTAGCCCAAATAATAGAAATACTGGTGCTTTGAGAACAGAGGCTAACATAAATGGACCTTGAGGGAATGGAGCTTCCTTACCTAAGAACTCAGCCCATACTGAGCGGCTCTCTTTGCTGGTGGAAGTTCGATCGCCAACAATCACGATCCATTCGCCTTGCTCTAGTTTCTGTTGTAACACTATAGCGGTATCAGGCCCCATCGATGTCACCTGAATCAGATTTAAATCAGACTGCGGGTTAACCGCTTTCATCACGGAATTAAAACGTTCGGCGTGTTCTGTAAAAACCAGGGCGTTGATTTTGATGTTCGAGTGTCTGCGACCTAAAGCTCGGCACAGCTCAATATTGCCAAGGTGAGATCCAAGGATTAGCACACCTTGCTTATTTGCCACCATGCTCTCGAACTGGTCTTGGCCATGAATAGTCAGGTTATCTGCCGAGAAATCACCTTTCCATGCCGCGAGCTTGTCGAGCATCGTATGGCCAAATGAAAGCAGATGGTTGTAACTGGTTAGTTCTCCGGGGAGCTCAATATTTTGCTGTTCCGCATAGGCTTTTAATTGGAATAGATATTGTTCGGAAGCGTTTCGCGCACGCTGGCCCGTCAAGTGGTAGTAACGCATCACACCACGCAGAATGAGGTTGAACACACCGCGACCTAACAAGGTATAAATGGCTAATAACAGCTTAATGCCTAATACTGTGCCGCGTTCTTGAGTGCGGGACCAGTGTGGTTGTTCAGAAGCTTGCGGCTCTGAATCAGTCGATAAATTTGGGTTATTATCAGCTGAATCGGATTTGAAATGGCGAGCAATCAGTTTTGGTGCTCTTGGCAGCATGCTGAAGAATAGACGTGTATGCATCCAACTGATTTTGACGTTATCCCACAACGCATCGAAATGAGAGATGCCGTTCTCAGGATAGATAACGCGCGTTTCAACGAAGTCTATGTCGCAACCTTCCCAATACAGGCGAACCAAAATCTCGATATCGAAGTCCATTCTCGAACCAACATCGTACTTATTCAACACAGTTTGAGTTTGGTTGATAGGATACGCTCTAAAGCCACACATGCTGTCTTTAATTGATAAAGAAAGGGTTTCTATCCATACCCAGATATGTGTCGCGTAGCGCCCATAGAGCCTTGCTTTGGGTACGCTGTCGTCGTAGATAGGCTGGCCTGATATCAGACGTTGTGGCTTAGCTTGTGAGGCCTCAATCAATGTTGGCAAGGCTTCCAGGTCGTGTTGCCCATCAGCATCTATCTGAATAGCGTGGCTAAAGCCTAGTTGCTGCGCTTTTTTGATTCCGGCTTTTACTGCGCCGCCTTTACCTTGGTTCTGTTCAAGCGTCACCAAGGTTACGTTTGAATTCTCTGCTAGGGGAGACAGAAACTGTTTTGTTGTGAGTTCACTGCCATCGTCAACGATGATGATCGGTAACTCAAAATGATGAAGTGACGACACCACAGCCGGCATGGTTGCGCCATGGTTAAAGCACGGGATAAGGAAGCAAGCCTTGTAGCTGCTTTCTTTTGTGTGGTGTTGAGAAGTAGCCTCGACGGGAGCGCTATTCACTTTTTTCTCCCAGCTTCATTTTGCCTGAAGAGTGGGTCTGTTCACCGTTGTTTGATGTGTAACTAAAGCTCAGCTTGTCTTTGTCAGCATCCCATTTGAGTGATAGCTGGATTGTAGCGTCAGGCAGGATAGGCTCTTGGAACTTAATGACTTCCATTCCTTTAAAGAAACCAGGAACGCCTAACTCTTGGACTGCGTAGTGAAGTGCCCAATCAATTTGCGTGACGCCAGGTAGAATAGGGAAGCTCTTGAAGTGCCCATTAAAGTCGGTGATATCTCCGCTAACATGAAGTGTCAGGGTCGATTCATTTTCTACCGTGTCTACAGCAATGATGTTTGGTTTTCTTTTATCCATAGGGCGTGCTTAGAATCCTTGGGCAAATATTGGTTCTTTGACAAAAATATAAAAAGATAATCTCAGTGTAAAATACGATCAGCGGTTTCTATGATTTTATTAGCTGTTCTATGTGAGATGTTAATCGCTTACCTTGGCTGTTGAGGGGGATCTCATCGACAACACGGTATTTTCTCGGGATTGCGATTGGCTCTAACCACTTTCTGAGTTCTGTACGCAGCATCAACCAGAATTTACCTTTGCTCATGGTCGATAGAGCGGCTTGGCCTTCATCTGATAATACCAAAACAGAGGCTAATATTAATCGCTCAGGCTCCTCAAATGGAATAACCACGCACTCACTTATCCAAGGCAGTTGCTCCAGTCGCTTTTCCACTTCAACCAGTGATACTCGCTTTTCTTCTATCTTGATCACTCGGTCCGTTCGGCCCTTCAATATGAATTGATTCTCCGAGACCATCTCGCACTCATCAGAGGTTTGATACCAGTTATTCTTATCGATGTACGGCGACAATAACTTAATGCAATTCTCACTGTTGAGACTAGCCTCAATACAGGCAAAAAGCTGCCAAGGCGTTTGAGCGCTCTCTTGCTGACGAAATGCGATGCCACCGGTTTCTGTGCTACCAAAGACTTCAATCGGTAAATGACCAAGCAGATCTCGTGACTGGTGAGCCGACTCGGTAGGCAATGGACCACCCGAAGAGAAGATTCCTGCAAGTTGTACCTTGTTGGTCTCATGCTTTAATCGTTTAAGTAGCGCTGGGCTACTGATTAGTACACAGTTTTGATTTGCGTGAGATAAGATCTGTTCTGGGTATTCAAGGTTGTGTCGAGCAAATGGAACACCGGAGCATAGTGGCCATAAGATTCTAAACAGCAAACCATAGATATGTTGATGAGAAACTGTGCTTTGGATTTGGTTTCCCTTGAGTAACTCACCCCAGTTCTTGTGTAACTGAGCGGTCTCAATATCGAGGTGCTCTAACGTTTTATCTATCGCTTTTGGCGTGCCACTTGAACCTGAAGTGAACAGAGTTAATGGGACTGTTGCCAAATCAATGGTCGTAAGATTCTCGGTTAGAGGTTTTTGTGCTTCAGTGTTTGAATCCAATAAGGTTTGGATATTACGAACGTCATTCACCTCAACTTCGCCAATCGAGTTATCAACTAGCAGGCAATCAAACTGCTTACTTAACTCAGCAAGCGCACATGGCTGGTAGTTGCCCGGTAAGATGATGTGTTTGTTGGCTGCTGTACATGCCAAAAAGGCCACCGCAAATAGGTAGCTGTCTTGGGTACAAATCGCGATTCGTTGAAAAGGGGATAAAGACAAAAATTGTACGAGTTGAGATAAGTCGTCGTTAAATGTTTGCCACGTAATCTCGCTATTGTCGTCAAAGCAGACAATAGATTCAGGGGCTCTGTCCTGGCTAAGAAGCTCAGACAACGAGGTGTAAGATACGGTTTGGGTCATAACAATTTAACTCTGACGAATGCGCTGTCTTACTACCCACTCTCCTGCAAAGAGTAACCCTGCAAACAGATAGCTGAGTAAGCCATTGTATAGGGTCCATACTTCTAGCGGTTGGAAGCAGGTGTAAAGGGCAATAGAGCCATTGATAACAAAGAACAAGCACCACACTTTGGTGACTTTTCGTGTGTAATCAACGCCACTTTGCGGAAGTTCAGGCTCTTGAAGGCGAGCAAGACGTTCGATAATCGTTTGTGGTTGCCATAGGCTCGAAGCGAATACAACCAGCATACAAACATTAACGATAACGGGATAATAGGTTAGCCAGCCGTGTTGCTTAAAGGCTAAGCCTAAAGCCAGCAGAACAATACCGGCACTTCCACTGATCCAAGCTAGGTGTTTTAGCTCTTTGATTTTAGCCTGACCGCCGGTGAAAATGCGTACAGCAAAGATAGCGGCTAAGGCAATACCAACGGTTTGTAAGCCAAACTTGTTGAGTCCAAAGTAAACCGCTATTGGATAAGTGAAAAGTATAATTGCCGACAGTAAAGTCAGCAGAGGACGCATTAGGCGTCCTTCAATAGTTCAACCACAGATTCGACAACGTCATTAACGGTGCGCACTGCTTTGAACTCTTCAGGTTTTATCTTCTTACCTGTGACGTTCTGTAGGTGAACGACCAAATCAACGGCATCAATGCTGTCTAGGTCTAGATCAAGATAGAGATGAGCTTCAGGGGTGATATCTTCAGCGTCAAGCTCGAACAGCTCAATAAGCGCATCTTTAACCTGGTTGTATACTTCTTGTTGGTTAGCTTGTGTCATAAAGATCTGTCTAGTTATTCGTTTGAGAAGAGATGTAGTTCGCTAGATTTTCAACTGACGCAAAGTGCTGTCGAGTGTTTGAATCATCTGCATCGATAACAATGTTGTACTTTTTCTTGATAGCAAGGCCAAGCTCAAGGGCATCGATAGAGTCTAGTCCAAGTCCATCACCAAATAGTGGAGCTTCCGTTTCAATCTCATCAATGCTCATGTCTTCAAGGTTCAATGCGTCGATGATCAGTTGTTTCAGTTCGTTGTGTAATGTTTCCACTTTGGCCTACTTAATGCTTTATCTGAATGCTGCTTTAAGGGGGCGATTCTACATTATATGAGGTATTTTCGAAATGCCGATATCGCCTGTTATGTTATTGATACGCTAAATGTTTTCTTCGGAAGGGAAAATTGTTTGTGCAAGATGATGATTAAGGCGCCTTGCTGCCGAAGTTAAATTATTTGAGCCTTCAATAAATGGTTCGACTTCTATTTTACCTTTCACCGCGACATGAAAAAAGGGCTTCGACGCAGGAACTTGATACCATTTTTTCTCTTTCGTTAAGAATGTCGGAGAAACCGTAATATGAATCACGCGTAAATCGGTTTGTGTTCGAGTCGCGATTTGTGCCGCCCCACGCTGTAAGGATGGTTCAATTCCTGGCGTTGTGCGAGTTCCTTCGGGAAAAATCAGCATGACATTGCCACGTGAGAAGCGTTCTTCACAGCGCTCTAAAAGATCGTCAGGGGCTTGGTTCGGTATATAACCTGCCGCTTTGACAATCCTTTTCATAAAAGGGTTTTCCCAAATGGCCGCTTTGACGAGGCAATCACATTGAGGAAGTTGAGAGGCGATCAGCACATAGTCAATCAAACTTGGGTGGTTGGCGACGATAATGCAGTTACGGTCGTTACGCAGTAGTTCTGCACCATCAATTCGGTAATCGATTGCTCCGGTGAACTTCATGATCTGGCAAAACGCATTGAATGAGAAACGGATTAATCGCTGTGCTTTAAGCTCTCTTTTAATGGTATTGGGATTGGTGAGCGCGATAGTCGGTAAGATTAAGAAGCTCAATACTAAGCCACCCAAACCAAAGATGGTAAAGCAGAGGCCTGTCGCGAATACTCGCCAATACTGGTCTACTCTGCTCATTACGCTGTACCTGTCTCGGTGTTATTTACCCAAGACCAAGTTTGGTGCTTGCCAGCAATAGCCCACCTATTTGTACCTAATAAGATATGTTGGAGCGTTTGTAACCCTTGTGGTAACACGGAAGGTGCTTGGTTGGTCTCTACTGTCCTAGTAATAGAGTATTCACTGCCAGCGGTGAGCACTAAGCCCAGCGCATAATCAGCAAAGTTCTGTGTTTCGTACTCTTGGTAGAGCTCGGGCAGAGGTTGGTCGAAATCGATAACTAACACTCGATGCGACGGATATTGATGAAGGTAAAGATAAGCTTCGATCAGAGCGTTATGGAAAGTATCTTGCCCTGCGGCTATTGAAGTCAGTGGAATCGGTGCTTTGGCGGCAATAGTGGTTAGACCAGCTGCGGTATTATGTACCGACTGCGAGAACGCCATTGGTGAGGCATCGTCACCTTCTAATATCGACTGAATCAAAGTGGCGGTTCGATGCAACTCACCATGTCGGCTAGCAAAGACCAGATAATCAATCGAGGTGTCTTTTAATAGGGTTAACGCGGTTTGGACAGCAAGTTTGCTTTGCACACTCATTCGGCGGCGCATCATTGGAGGAATAGCTTTAAATTCAGTTGAGCCATCTTGTGGCCAATCTAAATTAGTGCTCCACGCTTGCCATTCAGCAATAGAATTGAGCCCCGCTGAATTTGCAGACCATTTCTCAATATTAAACGACATTAATTGGGATTGATTTGACATAGAGTATTGATTTGCTTTGAGTCTAACTAAATACTATGCGCGCTTATAAATAAACACAGATAAGGAATTTAAATGAAATTACTAAAAATAGCAGTTTCAATGTTATTCATATTCGTTCTTGCAGGATGTGGACGCGTCCAACCTGTAATGAATGTTGAGGATACTCCAGTTGCACTGAATCTTCAAAGTAAACAGGTTAAATCAGCTATTTCTGAATCTGCTGAAAATCGAGGCTGGTTGGTTTCAGAAATAAAGCCTGGTTTGATCCGCGCTGAATTGTATGTTCGTTCGCACCACGCTGTGGTTGAAATTCCTTATAGTGATAAGTTTTACTCTATTCTTTACGTTGAATCAGAGAATTTGAAGTACGACGATGGTGAAATACACCGTAATTACAACCGTTGGGTTAATAACTTAAACGTTGATATTAAACGTAAGCTTGCGCAAATGGCAGCTGAGTAACTCTCTATTATTTAAAGTTAGGTTTTTCGTGTCGGAATATAAATTAGATCCATTCAACGCATTAGAAGCAAAAACAGAAGCGCAGAAATTGTCTTTCGCTCCGATTGTTTTTCATACTGCTCGTACACTTCGTGATTTAGGCATTTTGAAAGCGTTAGATGACGCGGGCAACGAGGGTTTACCAGCAGAGTCTATCTCTGAATCGACCGGTGTCTCTGAGTACGGCGTGAAAGTCCTGCTCGATATGGCGTTAAGTGCTCATATTGTGACTTGGGAAAAGCCTAACTACAAAATGGCTAACCTTGGTTTCTACCTTCTGCATGATGGTATGACTAACGCAAACATGGATTTCACAGCCGATGTTTGTTATGCCGCGATGATGCATCTAACAGAAGCGATTGAAGAAGGCACACCTGCAGGCTTGAAAGAGTTGGGTGATTGGGAAACCATTTACCAAGGCTTGTCTCAATTGCCAGAAAAAGCAAAAGAGAGTTGGTTCAAGTTTGATCACTTCTATTCGGATCGCTCGTTCCCTGTGTTACTTGAAAAAGTCTTCAGCAAGAAACCTAAGTCGCTGGTGGATATCGGCGGCAACACGGGTAAGTGGGCGATGCAATGCTGCAACCATGATGCGGACGTTGGGGTGACGATTGTTGATTTGCCACAGCAGCTAGAAATGGCAATGGCAAACGCGGCAAAGCATGGTCATCAAGAGCGAGTCACGCCATTCCCAGCGAATATGCTCGATAAACAGCAAACTCTGCCAACGGGCGCGGATGTTTGGTGGATGAGTCAGTTCCTTGATTGTTTCTCGCCAATGGAGATTCTGAGCATATTAAAGCGCGTTCGCTCTCATATGTCAGAAGATGCGACTGTCTATATCCTTGAACTGTTTTGGGATTCACAGAAATACGATGCGGCTTCTTATAGCTTAAACGCGACGTCTCTCTACTTTACCTGCTTGGCCAATGGCAACAGTCGTTTTTACCGCAGTGAAGATTTCTTAGAGATTGTTGAAGAAGCGGGCTTTGAAGTGGTAACGCGTACCGACGATATCGGTCTTGGTCACACGCTTCTAGAATTGAAAGCTGGCGCGCAATAAAAATAACAAACATGGCTTAAATAATGAAAAAACTATCAACTCAAGTGGTGATCATCGGAGCTGGGCCATCAGGGTCTATTGCTGCGTCTTTACTTCATAAAAAAGGCATCGATGTTCGAGTGATTGAAAAGAGCGTATTCCCTCGCTTTTCTATTGGTGAAAGCCTATTACCAGCTTGTATGGAAGTGATTGAACAGGCTGGGATGACTGACGCAGTGATCAACGCTAACTTCCAATACAAAGATGGCGCTGCCTTTCGCAAAAATGGCGTTTATACGGCGTTTAATTTTGAAGACAAGTTCTCTTCTGGCCCTGGAACTACGTTTCAGGTTCAGCGAGGTGCCTTTGATCAGGTTTTGGCAGATACGGCTGAGGCGCAGGGTGTCTGCATTGATTACCAACATGAGTTAATGGGCATTAATTTCACCGACGACAGCACCATTTTAGATGTACAAGTGCTGGGTGGAGAGCGTTATCAGATAGAAGCGCAATACGTTCTGGATGGCAGTGGTTTTGGTCGAGTGCTACCAAAAATGCTTAACTTGGCAGAGCCGTCATCGCTCCCTCCACGCAAAGCTATTTTTACGCACATTAACGATCATATTGCAGAGGTGGATACCGATCTTGAATATGACCGAAATAAAATTCTTATCTCTGTGCATCCAACCAACCCTGATGTTTGGTATTGGTTGATCCCGTTTAGTAACGGTGTCTCTTCGTTTGGTGTCGTAGGAGAGCCTAAGTTCTTTGAGTCCTATCCAGAAGACAAGATTGCTGCAATTAAACAGCTGGCAGCGGAAGAGCCGGGCTTGGCTGAGATACTGGCAAGCGCCGAGTATCCAAACCCTGCGGGTGAAATTGGTGGCTATTCTGCCAATGTAAAACATTTGGCGACGGATAAGTACGCGTTGCTTGGCAATGCCGGCGAGTTCCTGGATCCGGTGTTCTCGTCAGGCGTGACGATTGCGATGAAGTCGGCACAGTTTGCGGTTGAGTGTGTCGAAAAGCAACTTAACGGTGAGAAGGTAGATTGGGAACGCGATTATGCCGCTCCTTTGATGGTTGGTGTAAACACCTTTAGAACGTATGTTGAGGGGTGGTACTCAGGTACTTTGCAGGATGTGATTTTCTATCAAGATCCAAATCCAAAGATTAAGCAGATGGTGTGCTCAATTCTGGCGGGTTACGCATGGGATCAAGCCAACCCTTATGTGAAAGAGTCTAAGCGCCGATTGGCGACACTGGCTGAGATATGCCGAAACTAGGTAATCGATTTTGTATGTAGCAATACTCTAAATTGCCACGTTGGATCGTCATAAATTAAAAACAGCCGCAATGTGCGGCTGTTTTTGTATCTGAAAAATATGGGCGGTCAGCTTAATCGGATTTAAGCCTATTTTAAGTCGATGCTGTTCAATCGTCCCATAAATATAAGTAGATCAATTACGTCTTTGTGAGCATCAAGCAGCGCACGTTTGGTTTGGCTATAAGCTGCAAGTCGGCCGTGCTTTCTGATTGAACATACCTTGGTTTTGTACTTGTAGTCACCATTCTCAGAGAAGACGCGCCACTTAGCGATGTAGCATTCGTCGCGGTGTTCAGGATCACTCTGAGTTGGATTTGGTTTGAATACAATTTTGGGTTCTAGACTATGAGGCAGGCGCGTCATCAGGTAGGGCTCTTTGAGGACTTTGGGCCAAAATTTGCCCCATAGCTGTCTGCCCAGTTCATCTCTTAATTTAATGGTTTTCTTCAGTGCTTTGTCTTCACCCATACGAACAAAACCGACCGACCGATGCAACACCGTATCTTCGGGAGTATGAATGTGGATCTTAAAAGCGGTTTTACCTTTCGAGATAAAGCGGTAACCGGTAGCACCAATTAGATTATTCTGACTCATAGTTTGCTAAGTGATGATTATGTTATTAATAAGATTACGCCAAATACTGCAAAACCGAAACTAATACCCATGAAAAAAAATAAAGCCTTAACAAAAGTGCTAAGGCTTTATTAGAAACTGTGAGGCGGGCGTGTCGCTAACTACATGATTTTCTGCATCACATCACCAATTTGAATGCTTCCAGCAAGGCTTGGTTGGTCGATCGTCAGTTCTGCTTCGTTTTCATAAACGCGAGAAACGGTCAGTGTGATATCGCTTTGAGATACCTTATTACGTGGCAAGCCGCGTTGGTCGATAAACGAACCTGTGTGCCACAGTTGCAGTTTGTCACCTTGTTGTACGCCATGCATTCGACCTAAATCAATGGTCACAGTGTTACCAAATACCGCTGCAACCTCTGGAAGGGTGATCTTACATGACACTTCCGATTCTAAGTCCAACATAATATTACGGCTAACACGCAGCATCATGCTGCCGTAGGTTGATGCCCAGAAACGGGCACTGCGGGTGTCGACTTCACTGGTCTTAGCAAATGGCCACTTTGCCACTTCACGATAGCTACGGTTGTAAACCTGATGTCCTGTTTTACCATCGAAGACTTGCATCTCTAACGCAAACTGGCGATTGATGATGTCGTCTTTCAACAGTTTGGACTCGATGGTCGCGGTTAAATCGGTAATGTCGCCACCAATGATGTATTGTGCGCCAGTGTCTTGGGCGATCATCTTGATCACTTCAGGTCGACGTTTGTCGATGTCGTAATTGGTCGTGCCAACGGAAACAAAGCTGCGAGACTCTTGCGCCAGCTGTCGATCTACGACATGACCAAAATCATCACCGATGTTATAGATTCTGCCCATTACAGCTTGCTGTGGGGAAGTCACATCGATGTTGCCGACCAAAAATGTCTTCTTATATTGGCTCTCATGGCAAGCATTTGCCGAAGGATAGATATCGATCCTTGCGGTGATCATTATATTGCCACTGCGTTTTTTCTCTTTTTCTACCAAGATGTAGCGCACTTCATGATTGGTAAATTGAAACTCTTTTTTGTTTGCGTCGAGGTAGGGCGTGAGGTTGGCAATGCTACCAATGTCGGCTCCTGAGAACTGGATCGCTTTATATACCGCGTCTTCCAGAGCATGGACCCTTGCCGTTTCCTCTGACGATACGATGGCTGCGGTACCGGTAACTTCATACCAAGAGGCATGAGCACTGAAGCTTATGGTTATCAGTGAACTTATTGAAAATAAGTAAGAAATTATTTTTTTCATCTATTCGTTACCAGTTGGGTATAAATATTGCTTAACAAATAACTATAAGCTTGAAGCTGACTTAAGTGCGTTTTTCTTAATCTGAACCATTAATGAAAAGCAAAGACTGTTCCAACATTGTAATCCATTGAAAAGAATAATGGTGAGAACATATTGGAACAGGGAGCACTAAACCTATCTGGAGATAAGAGAATGAAAAAATGGCTCGTAGTAATGAGTGTCATGTTGTTGACCTCATGCGCTTATTCGCCAATCTATAACGGCAAGTCTGAATATTCAGGCAGTCAGTTTATGTTGATGGATAGCCCTCGTCATACCATGGATTTCTTCGTGGAAAGTATGACCGAAGATCTGATCATTTCGAATACGAGTATCTCAGCAAGAACTCCGATAGCGATTACGTCGTTTGTTGACCTGCAACACATGGACACAACGAACTGGCTAGGAAACTCGGTATCAGAAGGTTTCATTCATCAGTTTCAGCGTCGTGGCTTCAAGGTTGTTGATTTCAAAACAACAGGTTCTATTCAAGTGACTCATCAAGGTGACTTTGCGTTAAGCCGCGATTGGAAAGACTTAGCTCAAGAACAAGACGTACAGTACGTACTGACAGGCACTATGCTTCGCCAAGAAGGTGGTGTGTTAGTCAATGCTCGTGTTGTTGGCATGCAAACTCGCATTGTCGTGGCGACGGCACAAGGCTTCTTGCCTGCAGACCGTATTGGTCGTGACCTAGATACTCTAAACAGTATTCGAACTCAAGATGGCGTTATCATTCGTTCTGACCCAACGATCAGCCAGCCTTATACTGTTATTCTTCGCCCTTAGGAGTTCGAGATGAAGAAGTTAATATTTGTTGTTGCCGCTTTACTGCTTGTTGGCTGTCAGCCACTGCAAAACATGAGGCCAGACGACTACTTAGTTGCCGTTGGCTACGCGAGTATCAGTGAGCAGAAAGGACGTAACGATGAAGAAAGACGTATCCGTGCGATGAGAGCTTCTAAGATCGACGCCTATCGTGAACTTGCAGAACAAGTTTACGGTATGCGAGTGAGTGGTCGGGCAGAGTTGGAAGATCAACGCCTTGGTACGGAACGTACTTCTGGTGCGGTTGATGGCGTAATCCGCGGTGCAGAAGTGGTACGCAGCTACCCTGTGGGCGATAGCTATGTTACTGAGCTTCAGCTTGATATCCGTAAGATGGAACAGCTACGTAATTACGGTGAAGTTCAACCTGTACCTGAAAAGAGACAACAAACGCTGTTCTAGCCCAAGGGGCGTCTAGCGATAGGACTATCCAGTTATATTGGCTGCTTTCGTTTTCCAGATGGCGTATCGGCAACCAATAACTAATATGAATGTAAAAGCGGCAAGTATGAAAATAC
>NZ_JBFROI010000015.1:0-81161 GCF_041471405.1 Vibrio sp. 10N.261.52.C11 | reverse complement strand
CTTTAACTGATCGGCATTAGCGCCTAAGGCGCTTTTTTTGTGCCTGTGGTTTTAGATCTTCTTTCTTCTTTCTTCTTTGTTCTCTCTTCTATACAGGTATATACAGTACTTTTCTGCAAAAACCAGTGTATACACCTGTATAAAGCTCACATTTATTCAACTTATGATACAAAACAGCAGATTCATTCAAATTTAATTTATCGAATACTTTCAATGATTTAATCATTTACCATCCATAACCTCAGACGAAATCGTCCAATAATCCCGCAAAAAACGCTTGATCTTATAAGCAACTAAAACTACTGTATACACATACAGCATGTATATAAGGACAGCAAAATGATTCAAGCACACGTTAAAGCACAACACTCTAGCCCGCTAGTTCACTGCGCATTTACATCAGTTTCTCGTAAAAGCAAAAATTCAAACGAGGAAGCGTTGTTTGCAAGAATGGCGTTGCTGTCCAATCAACATCAGTGGTTACTGTTTACGGCTCAAACACCAAGACCATCGGCTAAGCAGCTTAAGCAACATAATGTTTGCTGCGACCGCGTTATTCATATGAAAGCCTCTCATCAAATGACTGAGGTAGAGACTGTCGAGAAAGCAATCCGCTCTAAGAATGCGAGCGCGATTGTTGCAAGTGCATCGATTGATCAGTTCAGCCAACAGTACCTAAGAACATTAGGGTTACGCTTTCAATGTGAAGTCTTCTTTATGGATGCAAATTCAGAGCGTATTCACTAAGCCACCTTGCTTAATAACATGTTGGCTTAATAACATTTTGGCTCAAAAACATGGTCCACAAACATAGCTTAATCTTTTAGCTAACAAACTTAATTTAACTTAAGAAACAATTCGCCAAAACACAGTCCAAACATACTGCCTTCCCCTGCCCTACAATTCGCCCATTTTTTAGCGGATTGTTAGGCGGGGGTTTTTATTTAAACAACAGATTTAGCAATCGTTTGCTTTTTCTCTGGAAGCAAATAGTAGATTGGGTATAATGCCCGTCTAATCATGTGCACACCGCACTTCTCTGTATGACGTTTGATAAAAGATAGGAATGTCTAAATGAGCCTTGCTGATCAAGTTCTTGCCGTAAATGATGACCTACCAATCCGTACTGATAAACCTGTCCACAGTGGCAAGGTTCGTTCGGTCTACTGGTTAACTGAAGAAGATAGCCAACGACTAATTAAAGAGAAAGGCTACGATGTAGCACCCGATGCGCCTTTAGCAATCATGGTGATCAGTGACCGTATCTCTGCATTTGATTGTATCTGGCGTGGTGAAGGGAATCTTAAAGGTGTTCCAGGTAAGGGAGCGGCTCTGAATGCTATCTCTAACCACTGGTTCAAATTGTTTAAAGACAACGGACTTGCTGACAGTCATATTCTTGATATCCCTCACCCGTTCGTATGGATTGTACAAAAAGCTCGCCCAGTCATGATCGAAGCGATTTGTCGTCAATACATCACTGGTTCAATGTGGCGTGCATACGCAAACGGCGAACGTGAATTCTGTGGTATCGAGATGCCTGAAGGCCTTGAGAAAGACAAGAAGTTGCCTGAGCTACTGATCACGCCTTCAACAAAAGGGATTCTGAAAGGTATTCCTGGCGTTCCAGAAGCTGACGATGTGAACATCACACGCAACAACATCGAAGATAACTTCGCAGCATTCAACTTTACTCAAGCAAGCGACATCGCGCATTACGAAAAACTTCTTAAAGAAGGCTTCAACGTAATCAGCCAAGCGCTAGCAAAAGTAGACCAAACCTTTGTTGATACCAAATTTGAGTTTGGCTACGTCAACGATGCTCAAGGCAAAGAAAAGCTTATCTACATGGACGAAGTCGGTACTCCAGATTCATCTCGCATTTGGGATACTCAGGAATATAACAACGGCAACATCGTTGAGAATTCAAAAGAAGGCTTCCGTCAGTTCTTGCTTAACTACTTCCCTGATGCCGACATTCTTTTGAATAAAGAGCGTATGCCAGAACGTGAAGCATTGGCTCGTGACAATGAACTTCCACTGGATTCTCTAATGTCTCTGTCTCGCACTTACCTTGATATCGCAGCGAAAATCACAGGTGCGGAGATCGTACTGAGCGAAAATCCTAAGCAAGAGATCATCGATGTACTGCGCGCTGACTATGGTCTAATCGACTAGTCGCTTAATTGCTAATTGCTAATTGCTTAATTGCTTAATTGCTTAATCGCTTAATCTCAAAATAAAAAGCTCGAAAGCTAATAAGCTCGTAGACTCAAGTTTTAGATACTAAAAGGGCCTCAATATTTGAGGCCCTTTTTACGTGTACGTTTTTACTATTCCTCGAGAGAGATTATAGGCGAGCTGAAGTTACAGCTTAATCGTGAACTCTTCTCCAGAATTACCCGCAATCACTAAATGACTGCGCGATTCAATATACTCGATCTGCTCTTCTTCAAGTGAATATGGCATCACCACTTTGAGCTCATTGATCCCTTCCAGCTTAGCGAGCTTGAGTAAGGTAACAATGTTCGACTCATCACTTTTACGCGTCGACATTGATTTCAATGCCATCTGCCATAAACGATCCTCTGGGGTGCCCAACTCTTTAATGCTATCTCGCCAGACGGTACTGAACACTGGCGCAATTGTGGTGAGTGCTTCCAGAAAAGTCCATTTTTTACTGCATGAGGCGCCAAGAAATGTTGTGTAATCGAACTCTACACGCGTCTCTTCCTGTTTATCCATGATGTCCCCCGACACTTTGGCAACACAATATACTCAATATCTATCAACTCTTTCTTTATAGCAATAGGATATAGAAGAATAGTCTTTTATGACCTTTTGATTGGTTAAAAAGGAATATAAAAATCAAACTTGTAACAAAATAAGCACTGAAAAATCATATATGCATCTATTTGATTAATATTTTAGAGATAAAACTTATCCATCTATTTGATATCAATTATTCGACTCGCTTTTTTGAACTGAATACGCCAACCAGACCATGTCGGTAGCTCCCAACGTTTTGGCGATAACTTTCGGCTACCCGACTGATAATGGACGTAAATCAGCTTTCTTGCGGGCAAGTATTCAACATCGAGTTGCAAGTCGGCAAGGCTCAATGCAAACGGGTATTTTTCCGAAAATTCTGAGTAGAGCCAAGTTGGAATGCCATCGAACGGTATGTCTGCATGATCGAACATTTCCAATTCGCTGACATCAGTAACACCTAGTACTTCAAGCTGCTCTATAAACCATAGCTCAAAGTTAATGTTCTCAATTTCTGGTGTGTATTTAGTTTGTTCATCGAGACCAAGTTTCACATACAACTGCCAGTGTTTGATTTCTTGAGTGCGAGCCTTTGCAAAACCGGGAAGCTGCTCTCCATTTAACACAAGGTCGACGATAGGTTTTAACGATAGTTGCCCTTCAGCGGCGACGAGTTTGGTTGTAATCGTGCGGCCTGCGTACACCAATGCCATCTCGGTAAAAACACCATCATCATTCACAACGGTTTCGCCTTGCTCCCACTCTCCTAGTTCAGCATCAATGAGAAGCTCAAGAGGAATGGGTGTCGTGACCGTCGCTAAGGTCAGTGTTTGCTTAACGCCTCTTCCCGGCAAGCTGTGAGTATCCAACACCAACATCGCTTGTGCATTATCAGGGAAACGGTTCTGACGACCGAGCACCACTTCTAAAACACCATTGGCAAAGGCTTCTTTCCTTTTCAGTCGGCGCACAAACACCAGTTCAGGATGCAGATTCACAATGGTCTTGAGCAATTCAATGCGTTGGAAACGTGACGCGACTTCTAGCTGAGGAAGTTCAAATACCTCCCGCATTTGCTTCGCCAATCCTTGAGCTTCATTCAGAGCCTGTTGGTCGATGTCTAAATGCGGATATTCTCGACCGCGCACAATCTGAATCAACAGGCTTAAATCACACCCTTCCTTCTCTTGTTGCGCGAGCGCTTCAAGATGTTCTGCATTGTTTGGTAACTGATACAAGCGAGCAGGAACGGACAGCGCCGCAGTGAGATCAACCATCGCCTCTTTTAATGCTTTGGTTTTGATTCGAGTAACGATATCGGCATACAAAGCATCAATCGGCAACGGATACAGCTTTTTACCATGCTCGGTAACTTGATGGTCGGCGTTAATCGCTTCCATCGTCAGCAAGGTTTGAGTTGCACTGTTGAGTGATTTCTCTGGAATAGGGTCAAGGAAGGACAAGCTCTCAAGCGGAGATCCACAACATGCTGCGGCCAACATAGGTTCAGTCAGCTCTTCACGCTGCAATTCAGGCGGTGTGACTAACTCTAACGCCGCATGCTCACCATATAGACGCACGCAAACGCCATCCATTACCCTACCCGCGCGGCCAGCTCGCTGTTTGGCACTCGCTCGTGATATGGATTTAAGCATCAGTGTGGTTCTGCCATTACGCTGAACGGTGCGTCTCTCTAATCCTGAATCTATCACCACGCCAATGTCAGGAATGGTTAATGAGGTTTCTGCAACGTTGGTCGCAAGGATGACCTTTCTCAAACCATTACCTTCAGTATTGATATTACGACCCGATAACGCTGAATCTCGCTCTTTATCACTGACCGACGCATGCAATTTAACAACTTGGATATCTGGATTTTTCGCTAAGGCTTGTTCGCATTGCACGATCTCTTTTTTACCCGGTAGAAAAACCAACATATCGCCAGAAGAAGCGATCAACTGATGATTCACTTCTTCCACGATGCGCTGCCCTAGATGTCGACTATCAGGCAGTGTTCTGGATTCATTCGCTCTGTGCTCAATCTCAACTTGATAGGTTCGCCCTTCACAGCTTATGCGATTCGCATCCAAATAATGAGCAAGGCGTTCACCCTCAATGGTTGCTGAAGTGATCACCAAACGATGACTCGCTTTTTGTTTCAGAATCGCCACCAGCAGATCAATGTCCCAGCGCCTCTCGTGAAACTCATCCACCACGATCACATCAAAACTAGCTAATCCATCTTCTGATAACCAACGCAGCGCGATACCGGGCGTCACAAAAACAACGTTAGTTTGCTCGTTGTATTCCGACTCAAGCTTAATCGCATAGCCCACTTTGCTACCCAACTTCTCGCCTGATCGCTGCGCGAGATATTTAGCCAGTGATGTACACGCGATGCGTCTTGGCTCCACCACTAACACTCGTCCATGTTGAGAGGCCCAAAGTGGCAGGCGCGTTGATTTACCTGATCCGGTTTCCGCCTCTACGACAAGGTGAGAATTAGCGATTTGTTCGTGGAATACGTTTTGATAAGCATCGATGGGAAGTAATGACATAAAATGGCGAGTAGCGAAAAAGTGTGAGCAAAGTATAACGAATTATCGTGTTGAAATTCGATAAGTGTGGGACAGAGGTAAGAATATCATTTTGTTTGCTCAGATCGCGGAGAAACTATTTACAATTGAATAACTAAACCGTTATCATTTTTTAGTTACCCTTTCTCCCATATTAGGCATCCAATGAACAACGATAAACGCCCTCTATATATCCCTTATGCTGGTCCTGCTCTACTAAGTACACCTCTTCTAAACAAAGGCAGCGCATTCTCTGCTGAAGAGCGCAGTTCTTTCAACCTTGAAGGTTTGTTACCGGAAACAACCGAAACAATCCAAGAGCAAGTAGGACGTGCATACAAACAATATTGTAACTTCGAAAGTGATATGGATAAGCATATCTACCTTCGTAACATCCAAGACACTAATGAAACGCTTTTTTATCGTTTAGTTCAAAACCACATCTCTGAAATGATGCCTATCATTTATA
The DNA here is from genome assembly GCF_041471405.1 of Vibrio sp. 10N.261.52.C11. Lineage (NCBI taxonomy): Bacteria > Pseudomonadati > Pseudomonadota > Gammaproteobacteria > Vibrionales > Vibrionaceae > Vibrio > Vibrio sp. 10N.261.52.C11. Next base: position 75,347 of record NZ_JBFROI010000015.1, on the reverse strand, counting down.
CGCCAACAGTTGGCGCAGCATGTGAGAACTTCTCAAATATTTACCGTCGTGGCCGTGGTCTGTTTATCTCATACCCGAACCGCGATCGTATCGATGACCTACTGAATAATGCGACAAACCACAACGTTAAAGTTATCGTGGTTACGGATGGTGAGCGTATTCTTGGTTTGGGAGACCAAGGCATCGGTGGTATGGGTATTCCAATTGGTAAGCTAGCACTTTATACAGCTTGTGGCGGTATCAGCCCAGCTTACATGCTACCAATCGTGCTCGATGTGGGTACTAACAACCCTCAACGTCTTGCTGACCCAATGTACATGGGCTGGCGTCATCCTCGTATTACGGGTGCTGACTACGATGCATTCGTTGAAGAGTTCATCCAAGCGGTTCAACGCCGTTGGCCTGATGCATTAGTTCAGTTCGAAGATTTCGCACAAAAGAACGCAATGCCACTGCTTGAGCGCTACAAAGATCGCATCTGTTGTTTCAACGATGATATCCAAGGCACAGCAGCCGTAACGGTTGGTTCTCTACTTGCAGCATGTAAAGCAGCAAACAGCAAACTTTCAGATCAACGCATCACCTTCTTAGGTGCGGGTTCTGCAGGTTGTGGTATTGCTGAAGCTATCATTGCCCAAATGGTGTCTGAAGGTATCAGCGATGCACAAGCTCGCTCTCAAGTTTACATGGTTGACCGTTGGGGTCTGCTACAAGAAGGCATGCAAAACCTGCTTGATTTCCAACAGCGTCTGGTTCAAACCAACGAAAACACCAAAGACTGGGAAAGCGATGGCACTGGTTTCTCTCTACTAGACGTAGTTCGCCACGCGAAACCAACCGTATTGGTTGGTGTGTCTGGTGCTCCAGGTCTATTCAGCAAAGAAGTCATCAAAGAGATGAACCTACACAGTGAACGCCCTATCGTGTTCCCACTGTCGAACCCAACAAGCCGTGTTGAAGCGACGCCAAACGACATTATTCGTTGGACTGATGGCCAAGCACTTGTTGCGACAGGTAGCCCATTTGAGCCAGTCGTTCACAACGGCACAACTTACCCAATCGCTCAGTGTAACAACAGCTACATCTTCCCAGGTATTGGCCTTGGTGTATTGGCTGTGAATGCTTCACGCATCACTGACGAAATGCTAATGGAATCAAGCCGTGCACTTGCTACGTGTTCTCCACTAGCAATCAATGGCACAGGTGCTCTACTTCCACCATTGGAAGAGATCCACACGGTATCTAAGAAAATTGCTCTTGCGGTAGGTAAAAAGGCGATTGAACAGGGCGTTGCTCTAGAGATCACTGAAGAAGCACTGCAACAAGCGATTGACCAGCACTTCTGGCAGCCAGTTTACCGTCGCTACAAGCGCACGGCATTCTAATAAAGCGTACTGCGCTTGGAATAAAGAGCGTTAACGACTCTTATATTAGCCTCTGCAATTGCAGGGGCTTTTTTCTTTAAACTGTCTTGTCTTTTTAACTGATTTTTCTCATTTTTATTTGGTATTATCGAGCACTCAAAAATTAATGCTCAGTGAAAGGACCATACCGAGAGTGAAATTTGATTCTCACATTATCCGTAGCTACATAAAAAAAGCTTACAAAAAACTGCAAGGTTTTCTGTTTGGCGCTTTCCTCGTGTTCTTAGTAGGCAGCGCTGCGGTTATTGCGATCGATTATTGGGTTTCATGGCAAGCGGAAGATCGCATCATCTACGATATAGATGAAGTGCCCGAGCTTGAGGTCGCCGTTGTGCTTGGCACGAGCAAATATTTGGGTCGAACACTCAACGACTATTATAAGCACCGAATCGAAGCCGCGATTGAGCTGTTCGACCGTGAAAAAGTCGACCAGTTTCTGTTAAGTGGTGATAACGCTCATCGCTCTTACAATGAGCCGTGGACGATGAAACGCGACTTGCTGAAAGCGGGTGTACCCGATGAACGCATTAACCTCGATTACGCAGGCTTTAGAACCTTAGACTCGATTGTTCGCGCTAAAAAGATCTTCGACACCGACAACTTCCTGATCATTACTCAGAAATTCCACTGTGAAAGAGCACTATTTATCGCTAATTCTTACGATATTCATGCACAATGTTTAGCGGTTTCAGGCCCTACTCATCATTCAGGCACCTCTATCCGTTTGCGTGAAGTTTTTGCGCGTACCAAAGCCTTCTTAGATTTGTATATTATGGGGACAACGCCAAAGTTCCTTGGACCTAAAGAGCCCATTCAATCGAGTCCAAAACCGGAATCATTTCCGATTCCAAACCCTATGACTGACCCCTCTGTAAACCCTGTTGTAGATCCTACAACAAACCCTATTGCAGACCCAGCAGAGACAGATGTGTAGAAAACTACACATTTTGAATTTGTTGCCTCACATTTCCCCACTGTTACACAAAAACACACCAACACGCCTTTATTAACTTAAGTAACATTCTCCCAACAAAGTCTGACCCTACATCAAGCTATATACCTCGAAAATAATAAGCACGACTCAATGAAGTCGTGCACCAATAAAACGAGGATAACAAAAGGAGCGTCTTATGACGGCACTTGTTACTACACTGAAACACTGGTTGTTTACCCGCAACAGCATGATATTAATTGGTAATTTCACGCTATTTGCAGTTTTGCTCAATACCCTGCCATTCGAAGCGCAAGTGAATACAGGTTTAAGTATTCTCGTGTTCGTTGCCATTCTATGGTTAACAGAAGCTATTCACGTCAGCATCACCGCTTTGCTCGTTCCCCTATTGGCTGTCTTGTTTGGTGTATTCAACACGCCCGCAGCGCTGGCTAACTTTTCAAACCCAATCATCTTCTTATTCATGGGTGGCTTCGCATTGGCAGCCGCACTGAACAAGCAAGAGCTAGATAAAGCGATAGCTGACAAAGTACTGCTGATAGCAAAAGGCAGAATGTCGGTCGCTGTGTTCATGTTGTTCGGTGTGAGTGCAGGTCTATCAATGTGGATCTCAAACACAGCTACCACAGCAATGATGCTTCCTCTTGTTCTTGGCATCATGAACAAGGTTGACCAAAGTGAAGACCGCAACACCTACGTGTTCGTACTACTGGGTATTGCTTACTGTGCTTCAATCGGTGGTATCGCAACCTTGGTTGGTAGCCCACCAAACGCAATTGCGGCGGCAGAAGTTGGCTTGAGCTTCACAGAGTGGATGGCACTTGGCCTACCAATCTCAATGATCTTACTGCCAATCGCGATGATTATTCTTTACGTGATGACTAAGCCGAAGCTTGACCACAAATTCGAGCTAGACCATGCCCCAGTTGAATGGACAAACAGCAAGAAAATCACACTGTCTATCTTCCTTCTAACCGTAACGCTTTGGATATTCGGTAAACCAATCAACGCAATGATTGGCGGATTCTCTAAATTTGATAGCTTGGTAGCGATTGGCGCAATTGTACTGCTTGGCGCTTCTAGAGCGGTGGAATGGAAAGACGTCGAGAAGACAACGGACTGGGGTGTTCTTATCCTGTTCGGTGGCGGTATCTGTTTAAGTAACATTCTGAAAGCGACAGGAACCAGCGTATTCCTAGCACACTCACTAAGCGGATTTTTAGAAACAGCTGGCGTACTGCTTACGATTCTAGCCGTGGTAGCGTTCGTGGTATTCCTAACGGAATTTGCGAGTAACACAGCGAGTGCAGCACTTCTGGTGCCAGTATTCGCAACCATCGCTGAAGCACTTGGTATGTCGCCAGTTATCTTGTCTGCTCTGATCGCTGTCGCTGCATCTTGTGCCTTCATGCTACCAGTAGCGACACCTCCTAACGCAATCGTGTTTGGCTCGGGTCACATCAAGCAGAAAGAGATGATGCGAATCGGTATGGTGTTGAACCTAGTTTGTATCCTAGTTCTGACTCTGTTCGCTTGGATCTTCTGGTAAACACTAACGTTCTATAAGCGCATGCTTACAGGAATGCTCCCCTAAACTGGTTGAACTTCCCCCGGTTCAACCAAGACAAAAATGCCCGTTCAGCGTAAGCAAGCACTGAACGGGCATATAAAAACAAGAAACGCTTTCCCTTTTGGTGGCCCCGCGCCACCTTTTTTGTTTTGGCTTTTGGGAGAAGAACCATAAAAACGCCACACGTCACATATGCACGTGTGGCTTATAAACTCATCAAAACAATTTTCAGATTAGTGACTCAAGATCACCTGGTTTCGACCTGAATGCTTTGCTTGATATAAAGCTTCATCAGCGCGAGCAATGGTCTCTGTCACTCGCTCTTGCTTCATCTCGGCAACACCGATACTGCATGTCAGCGGATCGCCATGAACCCAAAGGTGCTGGCTAACCAATAATCGAATGCGTTCAGCTTTTATCTGCGCCTCTCCGGCTTCGGTCTCAGGGCAAAAAACAATGAACTCTTCACCACCCCATCTCACCAACTTGTCGGTAGCGCTGATCGAACTGCCCACCACCATGCTGAACTCGCGTAAAATATGGTCACCCATTTGATGTCCGTACTTGTCATTGACACTCTTGAAGTAGTCGATATCGAGATACAACATACCCAGCTTGCCATGTCCTTGCTTCACATGTTGTGACTGCATTTTCAACCAATCACGAATCGCGTGGCGGTTTAGTATTCCGGTTAACTCATCACGATGGGCCATCTCTGAAAATTCAAAATTCTGTTCTCTCAGTGCGCGATTGACGTTCTTTAAGTGGTGATGTCTTTTCTCTGCGATCACCATGCGTTTTCTTGAACGGTTTAACTCTGACAGCAAGAATACGGTGCCCGTCCCCACCCACACAAACAGTAGGATCATGAACAAGCTTTCTGCGGTGATATACGAACCTTCGAACTCAATACTGCGGATGACGATTCTGTGGTGACCGAGTTTCGCTCCAGACGCAGTAGCAAACTCAACCATATTCACATTCGAAAATTCAGGGGCCGAATGCTCTAACGCAATGTCGTTGTCAGCCAGCCACCATGTCATCACTTGCAGATTTTTGATCGGGATTTCAATCACACCACCATCGATTCCTGGAGAAAACTCCATCCCATTGTACTTGTGCGTGTACTCGTCATCAGGAACTGAATAAGCAGGGTTGTAGTTACGTAGATAGGTTCTCAAACGGCCACTAGAGTCAGCCTCCGCATGGTAATCAATGTTGACTCTAAAGGTGTGGTACTGAGAAAGGTCAAGGCCCGAGGTGATGTCAGGGTTGATACGAATCGACAGCCCACAGTAAGGCCACGGATACTCAGATTCTTTAAGTTCACAATCGAGAGTGTACTGTCCATTTTCATAGGATAACTGGGACGTACTGACTCCCCTATCAACTTGATCACTGGTCGCGATAAATTCATATTTATCAGGGGTAATTGCCGTTATCACACGATTTCCGCTCACACGGTAATACTGCACAATGGCAAGCGTTGCGATAACTAGAAAGATAACAATCTTATGGATCCACTTCACGTCTAAGCTTCCTGCTTAATATCCCTATAGTTGGGATTTCACGATAAAAAACAAGTTAGATAAATTAGTGATCTTAATACCAATAAATCACTAAAAAACGTTATATCACGCCCGAACAAAATGTCATACTATATTTTTATGCATGTATTTGCCGTTAATTATTCACGGCGAGAATCAAGTAATATTGCGTATAAAAACAGGCTCTATTTGTTATACTCATCGCATAATCATCGTTAACCGTACTGCCTGCTCACAGCGCAATCGAGTCGACGAAATAATAATCAAAATACAACGAGTAATGTCATGTCTTTATTAGCAAAAGGAACACTCAAAAAGATGAGTGCTTCCCTTGATGGCGCGGTTACCTACCGTTTGCCTGTAGGCGAAGAGTTTGTAGAGCTAAACCCTCTGATTGGTAAAACCATCAACCTCACTCACACTGGCAACATTTTTTGCTGCTCATGTGGGAAGAAAACCAAAAAGAGCTACTCTCAAGGCCACTGTTTTGTGTGCATGAAAAAGCTAGCAAGCTGCGATATGTGCATCATGAAACCAGAGACTTGTCACTACGATGAAGGCACGTGTCGCGAGCCTCAATGGGGTGAAGAGAACTGCATGGTTGATCACTTCGTTTACCTATCGAACACATCTAGCCTTAAGGTTGGTATCACGCGTCATACTCAAATCCCTACCCGTTGGATTGATCAAGGTGCGACTCAAGGCCTACCTATCTTGAAGGTAAAAACTCGTCAGATTTCTGGCCTGATTGAAGTTGAATTGGCAAAACACATCGCCGACAAAACCAACTGGCGCACGCTGCTAAAAGGCGATGGCGACGATATGGAATTGGTCGAGAAAGCCAAAGAACTGTTGCCATTGGTTGAGGATAAAATCCAAGAGATCCGAGCTAAATTTGGTGACGATGCGATCGAAATTCTGAGTGAGAACATCACTTCATTGAGCTACCCAGTTGAACAGCACCCAGTGAAGATTGTGTCGCACAACTTCGATAAGAACCCTGAAGTATCTGGTGTGCTGCAAGGTATTAAAGGCCAATACCTAATCTTAGATACGGGCGTGATTAACATCCGTAAATTTGGCTCTTACGAAGTGGAAGTGTCTGCATAACTTGTAGAACTTAAACGTTTCTTATAGTTAGAAGCGCTTAGTGAATAGCCAAAAAATAAAATGCCCTCAAGTGATGACTTGAGGGCATTTTTCGTTGTCGATCCTATTCGCTTTCGATGACGATTTTAGGCGTTAGAGCGCAACCACATCTCCGTCTACACAATTCTTGCCGTTGGCTTTCGCGCGATAGAGAGATTGATCGGTTAAATTCACGAGTGCATCAATCGTGACACCGTCTTCACAGGCTTGGCTATCACTGATTCCGATACTGACACTCGAATTAAATCGTAACTGTTCATCGATTCTGAATTCAACTTGATTGAACTGTTGGCGAATCTCTTCTGACACTTCGTGTGCTGTTTCAAGAGACGTGTTTGGGATAAATATAATGAACTCTTCGCCACCCCAACGGCCTGCGACTCCGCCGGCTTTCTCGGCACTGCGCTTGGTAATATTAGCCAAAGCACAAATGACCTCATCACCGACCATATGACCGTAAGTGTCATTAATCGACTTAAAATCATCGATATCTAGCAGCATACAAACAAGGTAGTTTTTAGAGGACATGTGCTCTCTCAACCACTCATAAATCGCTCTGCGGTTAAGTAAGTCGGTCATTTCATCGAAGTTCGCTTGGTGTACCAACTGCTTTTCCAGCATCACCTTTTGAGTCACATCTTCGAGCACAACCTGAACGGCTGGCTGACCTTTCCAAGTAATCGCATTGTCGTAAATATTGAAGAACCGATGAACGCCGTCAAAGCCAATGTTTTCAACCACGGTACTAGTACCTGACAACTCCCCTGATACGATCGCGTGATAGTGCTTGCTGATACCATCGGCATTCTGTTTTGGTACCAGTTCAAGGATAGAGTCCAGCTCTAATACTTGCTCGATGGAAGCCGCGCCTTGCATGTTGACCCAAGATTGATTAACCATCAGCGGCTTGAAATCTCGGTGAACCAAGATGCCCTGCCCGGATTGCATGATCATGTCGTGATACATCTTATCTTGCTCAAGCACCGCATTTTGCAGCTGAATCGCTGGGGAAAGATCGATAACCGTGACTTGCAGTGCAGGTCTTCCCTGCCACTCCGTCACATGGTCGATAGAAAACACGGTGAACTCTCTGCCATTACGATCAACATTGGTATAGGTGTGAACCTGAGGGTCGCGTTGACCACTGACCGTTTCAAGGTAATTTTGATAAGCTAAAACATGGTAATCTTCTGAGATTAAATCTAGAAAGCTATCGATATTAGAAACTAGTTCTTCGGGCGATTGGTATCCATAGATGCGAGCATAGTTAGCGTCAACACTCACTACATTCATATCTTGAATAGTTATTACACCGTACGTGGATTCGAAATTTATTGAAGACATTGCCAACTCCGCACTCTAGCTACACTTCATGAACTGGAGCATAACAACAAATCCTGCCAACGCTTCCACAGAATCTATCACGCGTTAGGGACATTAATATGGTATCTAGTATATCGTACTGTTGCGAGCTTCTCTACAATTCAATCGCTAACACCAGTTATCAAAAGTAGACAAGTCTCTCATTCCTATTACTCGCGTCAAAAAACAAAAAAAGATAACGTATATCTATGTAAGAATTAGCTTTTCTGTTTTCGACCTTAAAGTAGGTAGCTAGCGCTAATCACGACTCTTTTCAATTCCGTTCATTATTCACTTCTAGCATTTTGGCTGTTTGCTTAAAACCTCGTCGGTTATTCATTCCAATCGGAAAAATAAGACACTAAGAAGTCGATAGCCAGCCTTGCTCTCTGTGGAACAAAGCGACGGTTTTGATATACGATCCAACTGCTTGTACCTGCTCCCCAATATTCTTCTAGCACTGGAACGAGCTTTCCATTAGTCAGGCCGCCATTGAAACTGCTTTTGGGAAGGTAGACAACACCAAGCCCCTCTTCACAAGCTTTCAGTACTGCACTCGAATTGTTACTGCGCCAGCGCCCATGCACTCGCACTGCATTTAACGGTTTGCCCTCTTTCTCAAATAGCCACTGATCACTGTTGGCGATAATGCAGCTGTGCATTTTCAACTGCTCAGGGTGATTGGGCGTACCAAATTGCTCTATATAGTCTTTACTGGCTGCGGCCGCCATTGGGCGATCGACGAGCTTTCTTGCCACCAAACCTGAATCGTCCAATCGGCCGTAACGAATAGCGAAGTCGATACCATCTTCGATGAAGTTAACCATCTTGGTATTGAAATTCATTTCTATGGTGAGCTCAGGATGCTCTTTAGCAAACTCCATCAGCGCCGCCGCGACATGATTTTCTGCAAACGCGCCTGCCGCACTCACACGCAAAGTACCGCTAAGCTGAGTCTGCTGAGAAGTCACTTGCTCGTTCGCTTGCTGAAGCCCAATGACCAAATCTCTACACTGCTGATAATAGGTGTGACCCGATTCAGTCAGGCTAACCATCCGTGTTGAACGCGCAAGCAGGGCCACTCCCACTCTCTCTTCCAACCTTGAAACCTGCCGACTCACATGGCTGGTACTGCAACCTAGCTGTTTAGCGGCTGCTGAAAAGCCGTGGCATTCGGCGACCGCAACAAATTCATTAATCCCTTCAAAGCTATCCATACTTAATCTACTCGCATTCTATCTTTGCTATATAGCAACAATGTTTTGCCTGTTTCGTATATTATCACCTAATCAGTTTAGAACTAGTATTAGATACAACAAGGCGGCGATAGCTAAGTAACAACGCGATACCTAGCGCCTAACGAAAAGCTTCAGTGCTTAACGAAAAGCGTCAGCACCTAAATAAAAAAAACAGCAGCTCAAAGGGACGAATCATGAAAAAAATACTAATACCTGTAACTAACCACGCAACACTAGGCGATACAGATCAAGCGAATGGTACTTATGCGCCTGAACTGACTCATGCTCTCAAAGAGATCATTGCTGCGGGTTTTGAGTACGACATCGCTTCTATCAAGGGTGGTAAAGGCCCATTGTACGGAACCGATATTGAAGGGGATTCAGTAAACGCTGAGATCTTGGCTGATGATGACTTCCAAAACCGCATCAACAATACGATTCCTGTAAACCAAATTAATGCAGAAAGCTACGATGCTATCTTCTACCCAGGTGGTTTCGGTTTGCTTTCAGACCTAGCAACCAACGAGCAATTCGCTGCTATTGCGGCTAAGCATTACGAAGATGGTGGTGTGATTGCGTCAGTATGTCACGGCCCTGCGGCGCTGCTTCCGATTGTTTTAAGCAACGGCGAGAAGCTACTAAGCTCTAAATCGGTGACTGGCTTTACACGTGAAGAAGAGATCGACTTTGGCACCATCAACGACATTCCGTTCCTACTGGAAGAGTCTCTTGCTCGCAGCGCAGCGCGTTTCAACAAGGTTCAACCTTGGCAAGAGCTTGTGATTGTTGATGAGCGAGTGATTACTGGCCAAAACCCAACCAGCGCGCACGCTGTAGGTGCAACTCTGGTTAAGCACCTGTCTTAGTTAAATCAAGGGCTTATTCGAATAACTGGCGTTGATCAAATAAGCTCAATCAAATAAAAAGAGCATGCTTCCTACTCAATACTCTTGAGAGAAGCATGCTCTTTTTTCGATCTAAAGGCACAAACAGCAAAGGCAAGTGACTTCTTATTAATTACTTCTTGCTAATGGCTTCTCGCTAATTACTTCGCAAGATCCCTTCAAGCACATTGAACAGCAAGTCGATCTCTTCAATCGAGTTGTAATGCATACAACCAATACGCACCACGCCCTGCTCTTCAATACCCAACTGTTTCACCAAACCTAATGCGTAGAAATGTCCGTTCCACACACAGATATTATGTTCACCCAGCTTCTTGGCGATGAACTCTGGAGAATGGTTTTCAAAGGTAACCGCAAAGGTTGGCGTTCTTAGGTTCGAATCAAACTCTGTTTTCCCGTAAAGCTTTGCCCCTTCAAGATCAGACAAGCGTTTAAGGAAGTACTCACTGAGCTGGCTTTCATGCTTATTATAAAGCGCGTAGCTTTGCTCTAAACGAGAACGCAATGAGTCGGTTGGCTCACCGAATTGCGCCAAGTAATCTACCGCCGCAATCACACCTGCAAGGCCTTCAAAGCTTTGCGTACCTGTTTCAAAACGGCCTGGGCCAATATTGGTTGCAGGCTCAACCTTGTAAGGCTTTAACGTGTGTAGCCATTGAGGTGCAACATAAGCAATGCCCACATGCGGGCCGAAGAATTTATACGCTGAACACGCTAAGAAATCACAATTCAGCTGCTGAACATCGATCAAGTGATGTGGCGCGTAATGAACGGCATCGACATAAACCTGCGCACCATGCTGATGTGCAAGCTCAATAACTTTTGCCATGTCGACAATAGAGCCAGTCGTGTTCGAAGCAAACGTCACCGCGACAAGCTTGGTTTTCTCGTTAAGCAGCGATTCAAAATGCGCCATATCCAAACTGCAATCCGACTCGTCTACACGAACTTGGCGAACAATCGCGCCTTTGTCGTCTGCCGCTTGCTGCCAGCTCGATACATTTGAGTAATGGTCTAACGCCGTGACGATAACTTCATCGCCCTCTTTCCAATCGCGGCTGATCGCTCGGCTAAGTTGGAAGGTCAGAGATGTCATGTTCGCGCCGAACACAACGTTGCCAGAAGACTCCGCATTAAGCAGTGCTTGCGCCGCTTCTCGCGCTTGCTGCATTAAGCTTGTGGTCTTTTGGCTAGAAAAATAGTGGCCGCCTAGGTTTGAATTAAAATGCCCTAGGTATTCGGTCATTGAAGCTAAAACATTCTCAGGTACCTGAGAGCCACCCGGCCCATCAAAAAAGGTCACCGGCTTACCGTTATGGTATTGGCCTAGCGCGCTAAACTGCTGGCGCACATCATTAAGAGTGAAGGACATTGCGCGCATCCTTAGCCGTTAGAACAAACACATCCATGTAGCCCATCTCGCCGTGGTCTATGGTACGAATCGGTTGTGCATTGTGCCAAAGCTTACTATCAGCAAGCATTGCCACTTCACCATCGCCTAACACTTTTCTGAAGAACGGTGCTTCGTGGCTATCTTGATAAAGCATCACTTCACCACCCACAATGTTGTGGCGAGTAACACCAATGATCGCGATATGGTCAAAACCGTCCTGGTGAACACCTTCTGGTGCAACTTGAGTTTCTTCAAAAATAGCGGCAATGCGGATTTGATGGATTTCGATTTCTTGTCCGTCTTCAAGCCCGTTGGTTTCAATAAACAATTCACACATCTCTTGCATGCCTTCGCTGCTTAGAATTTGTGCTTCAATCGGCTCGAATTGACGAACAACGTCACCTTGAAAGTGATTAATGTCTTCAGACTGAACAAAGTTATGTTTGTCTAGCTCAACGACTTGTCCATTACTGAATTCAACCACTGAGTACCTTCTCAATCGGAACTGTCCATCCGCATGCTCTGTGCTTGGTAGCTTAGAGAATGAAGGTGACAACTCCTTAACCGCGTGGTTACTGAGGTGGGTAATATGTAGGGTATTTTCGTGAGCATGTAACATCATCGACTCCTTAATGATTGTTAATTAACTTTCGATATTTAACGTTTTATTTACATAAAGGATACTTGAAGATATTGCCAAATCAACATTAAACAATCATTTATCCCGTCAAATTTAATAATTCAGACGCTAAACCCAATCGAGAAATAAAAAGCAGTGTATAACACCAGAATAAAAGATGACCAACTCTTAAAACTAGCACACTCTACTAGCTAGTTATAAATCCCTGAAAATTTAAATTTAACGATATTATTAACTAGCAGGCCAGGTTTCATATTGTATAAGCCCTTACCCTTTAATACGCCAGCCTTCTTGCCTGAGTTCAGGCATCACACTCGCCATCATTCATTTCTATGCTTTTGCACCGCGAAATACGACCTACCTATCAATTGCCAAACTATTGATTATTTACACAACAAACTGAAATTGGTTAATTTATGAGTACGCCAGAAACCAAACGCCTTTGCTTGCGCGTCTGGAACAGGTCGAGTTCGGGGGGAACTCGGCCGCCCTCAAATAGAGTGCTTTCTAATAAAACCTACAATTATAAATGATGCGTTTATTTGGAATATGATGGTCTGCCTTTATGTCCTAACTTAGAATTCGTTAAAAATAGGCGACTATAAAGATTGGGAATGTTCTACACAAAACAGATGAGAGGGTAAGCAAGCTTGAAAGGTTGGTTGCTAAAAGAGCCACCGTTGGTGACATTTACACCAAAAGTCAAAACGAAAATAAGTTAACTAGACTTAAAACGATTCACTTAGAAAATAGGGAATTTAGCTAACACTCAATTTCACTGGACTGATTTTTAAAACCGTTCTTCGAGCGCTTCTGCTGGTACATTCGCTGGTCAGCTAAGCTCAAACACTCAGAAAAATTGACACTTTCAAAACTAGATGCGCTTCCAAAACTGAGGCCAGACTGAGGCCAATCAGCACTGCGAATTTGCTCTTCCACCTGAGTCACTCTAAGCTCAATCTGAGAATAGAGAGCCTCAACTTGTTTCTCTTTATCCACTTTCAACAACCAGATAAATTCGTCGCCACCAGCTCGATAAACCATTCCAAGGTCTGTAAATTTTTCTCGCATCATGCGGCTGGTGTATTCTAAAAAGCGATCCCCTTCATCATGACCATAAGTATCATTAATCGATTTAAGGCCATCACAATCGATGAAGACGATACAATAGGAATGATGTACTAATTGTTTACTCGCATCATTAAAATCCAGCCGGTTTCCAAGCCCCGTTAAACTATCCACCCTCGACTGGATATAGGTTTTCTGATGTTGATGTTGTTGAATCCGCAACCATTCAGTCAGTGACAATAAAATGCAGGTACAATCTATTGCTAATGCAACAACAACGATGACTTCTGTCGATCTCTGAGTCGGCAATGGTGCAAAATGCGCAAAAATGTAATATACCAAAGCCGTGCCATAACAAAGACCACCGATCAAATAATATTTAGCGACAAAGTTTCGTTGATAAACCATCAATACGCCAGTCACTATCATTGTCGGCACCCAGATTGCCGCAATTAAATGGGACATAACAAAAGTCAACGAAAACGGGGCAAAGACATTAATAAACCCGATAATGACACACAGCCAACTAAAGGCCTGAAAGGTAAGATTAATACGAATAAAATGCTGCGGAAATCCAAACAATAATCTTGTGTAATAGCAAGAAAAAGCAACCGCAAACGGAAACAATACCATTCCAAAATAAACTGGGTTCCAGCTTTGGCTTGATAATAAGTACCCCCAAGCGCCTGAAGCGGCGAACCATCCCAGGCCATGTAGCCCAACATAACCAGCACAAGCCAGTGTGACTGGATGTTTAGTTTGAAAGTAACAAAAAAGAGCGAAAACTCCCAACGTTAGCATGACAGTAATAGAAGCTAATGTGAGCGTATTGTTGCGGAAAACGTGAATATAAAATGGATATTCAGGTTGAAGAGTGAAGTTAACTGCCTTTGGAAATTTCTTTGCTTCCAAGTAGAGCCAAAGTGTTCCAGATTCCTCCGCATTCAATATTAACGGGAAGCTTTGCCTATGCAGATGCAAGATACTCTTGTTACTTAATTGGCCAAAATCAAGTATTCGCCTTACTTGACCATTTGTTGATTGCCAGTACCCCCAACCTTGATCCAAATAGTTTGCACGGAGTGTAACTATTTGTTGTGACGACTTGATATCGGAGTTGGCCAAATCAACTCTCAACCCAAACGCCCCTTCACCACCAAATATCGTTTCAATCCTTGGAGAGGATTCAATGTGTTTTTTTAATATGGGAAAATCGACTGGATCAGATAACAAAGGCATTTCATACCATCTTACAGCTTCATTAGCTAACACAGATTGTTCCCCGCTGACCTGCAGCGGAGAAGCAAAAACCGAATTCAGGCACACAATAAACACATTGATAAAAAGGATTAGAATCTGCATAGAGTTCAAATGATTCCGCGCAATATATAAATATCAATAATAACACATACAAAAAAATAACAACTGAGAAACACTCAACAGTTCAAGTATTAACCAACATTACACCTGTTTGTAATCATGCCGTTCATACTAAAAGTGCGTCTTGTGGTCGCTTATCTGCACGCTAATTTTGATGAATTCTTGCAGCGTCTTTTAACGCAAACTTTTTAAAATAAAACATAGGATTCAGGTTCTCTTGTTTTTCTACTCATCAATGTATACGCAAAAAAGTAAATACTGCTATAGAAACACCATGATCAAGAAGGCCCTAAAAGTGAGCAATATGCATAGCTGTTTGCAAGAGCACTTTCCTTGACTTATCGCTATTGATCTAAGACACAGGATTACAAGACCATCATTTAGTTCGGTTATGTTCTAACGTATAACGATTAATTACACTTCTGCCCTTGTTTAACCTTTTATTGCCTCCATATTTTCCATACAATCCTAAGCGATTATAAATTAAAACAAATTCAATTTCGGAGTCCTCATGAGCGACGTAAAGCACTGTAATTTATTGATTCTTGGTTCTGGCCCTGCTGGCTATACAGCTGCAGTTTACGCTGCTCGTGCAAACCTAAACCCAGTACTTGTTACCGGTATGCAGCAAGGTGGTCAGCTTACAACCACAACAGAAGTGGAAAATTGGCCGGGTGATCCTGAAGGTTTAACGGGTCCAGCTTTAATGGATCGCATGAAAGAGCACGCAGAGCGCTTTGAAACAGAGATCCTGTTCGACCACATTAACGAAGTCGACCTTTCAAACCGCCCTTTCCGTCTTAAAGGCGATTCTGGCGAGTACACGTGTGATGCGTTGATCATCTCAACGGGTGCATCAGCTAAGTACCTAGGTTTAGATTCTGAAGAAGCATTCAAAGGCCGTGGCGTTTCTGCTTGTGCAACGTGTGATGGTTTCTTCTACCGCAACCAGAAAGTGGCGGTTGTGGGTGGTGGTAACACCGCTGTTGAAGAAGCACTTTACCTATCTAACATCGCATCTGAAGTTCACCTAGTTCACCGCCGTGACACGTTCCGCGCTGAAAAAATCCTAGTGAAACGTTTAATGGACAAAGTAGAGAACGGCAACATTGTTCTTCACACTGATCGCACGCTAGACGAAGTTCTAGGCGACGACATGGGTGTAACGGGCGTTCGTATTAAAGATACTCAGTCTGACAAAACGGAAGACATCGAAGTAATGGGCGCATTCATTGCTATCGGTCACCAACCAAACACTGAAATCTTCAAAGGCCAAGTAGACATGAAAGATGACTACATCATCGTTCAGTCTGGTCTTGAAGGTAACGCAACACAAACCAGCATCCCAGGCGTGTTCGCTGCAGGTGATGTAATGGACCACAACTACCGCCAAGCAATCACTTCTGCTGGTACAGGTTGTATGGCTGCACTGGATGCTGAACGCTTCCTAGATGGCCTTAACGATAAGTAAATCTGAGATTGCAGATTTGATTATCGGTGCTCTCGCCTCAGTAGATGCAGGGCGTCATCACATTTTGTTGTAAATCCCTAGAGCCCAGTGGTATATCCACTGGGCTTTCTTTTGTATACTAGCCGCCCTCAACAAATAATAATTATCATTAAGCCTTCATAATGGATAAGAAAAAACAACGCAGCTTGAATAAGTGGCTTAAGCAACAGAGTAAGTTAGCGAAACGCTGGCTTATGATTGCGATTAGCCTTGGCGTACTTTCAAGCGTGTTCTTAATTGCTCAAGCAGCTCTTCTCGCCTCTATTCTTCACCAGCTGATCATCGAGAATGTCGATAAATCTGAACTGGTTGGTCATTTTGCAGGCTTGGCATTATCGGTCGTTGGCCGTGCTGGCTGTACATGGGGACGTGAAATCGCAGGTTATCGCTGCGGTGAACAAATCCGTGTCTACATCAGGCAACTCATCCTAGATAAATTACGTGAGTTAGGCCCTGCTTACATTAAAGGTAAACCTGCCGGTACGTGGGCAACGCTGTTGCTAGAACAAGTAGAAGACATGCAAGACTTCTTCTCTCGTTACTTACCTCAGATGTCTTTATCGGTAATGATTCCATTCATTATTTTGGTTGTGGTGTTCCCAGTAAACTGGGCAGCAGGACTGATCTTCTTGATTACTGCTCCACTGGTACCGATGTTCATGGCACTTGTTGGTATGAAAGCGGCCGATGCAAACCGTAAAAACTTCAAAGCGCTGCAGCGTCTTTCAGGTCACTTTTACGACCGTTTGCAGTCAATGACAACCATTCGTCTATTTGATCGCACCAACGCTGAAACAGAGGTACTTAAAGGTGCATCTGAAGTGTTCAGAACGCGTACCATGGATGTGTTGAAAATCGCTTTCTTGTCTTCTGCGGTACTTGAGTTCTTCACGTCGATCTCTATCGCGATGACGGCGGTTTACTTTGGTTTCACCTACATTGGTGAGCTTAACTTCGGCCACTACGGCGCGGGCATTACGCTATTCGCAGGTTTGTTTATCCTTATCTTGGCGCCAGAGTTTTACCAACCTCTGCGTGATTTAGGTACTTTCTACCACGCGAAGCAACAAGCGGTTGGCGCAGCCGAAAGTATTGTCGAGTTCTTAGAAACCGACATCACTAAGGTTAAATCAGGCGACGCTCAGCTCGATTCGGCTCAAGGCATCAATATTGAAGCTAACGACCTAAAAGTGTTAAGCCCTGAAGGTGTTCAATTGGTTGGTCCTATCTCGTTCGCACTTAACACTCGCCAATCGACTGCGTTAGTTGGCCCAAGTGGTGCGGGTAAAACAAGTTTGATCAATGCCATCCTTGGTTTCATGCCTTATGAAGGAAGCTTGAAAATCAATGGTATTGAATTGCGTGACCTCGACTTAGCCTCTTGGCGTAAAACCATTAGCTGGGTGGGTCAAAACCCATTGTTGTTGCACGGTAGTATTCGTGACAACGTCACTCTAGGTAAGCACGATATCGCTGACCAAGTTGTCGAGAATGCACTTGAGCAATCATTTGCTAGCGAATTTGTAAACGAGCACGGCTTGGATTACATGATTTCTGATCGCTCTGGCGGCCTTTCTGTTGGTCAATCTCAGCGTTTGGCTCTGGCTCGCGCAATGATTCAAGACGGTCAGTTCTGGTTGCTCGATGAACCAACTGCCAGCCTAGATACTCGTAGCGAACAGTTAGTGATGAAAGGCATCAATAGCAACATTGAAAGCCGCACTGCCCTACTTGTGACGCACCAACTCGCTCCTCTTAAATCAGTCGATAATATTCTGGTGATGCGCGATGGTGGTCTGGTTGAACAAGGTCATTACTCTCAGCTTTCGACTGCGGGTGGTTTGTTTGAAGAGATGCTGAACGCGAACTTAGCTCAACAAGATAATAAGGGTAATTTAGATGCGTGATTTACTGCCTTACCTGAAACTCTATAAAAAGCATTGGTTTGGCCTATCGCTAGGCATGCTATTGGCTTTCGCTACTCTGTCGGCTTCTATCGGCTTGTTAACGCTATCGGGTTGGTTCATTTCAGCTTCTGCGGTTGCAGGCCTTACGATTGCGCGTGAAACCTTCAACTATATGCTACCGGGTGGTGGTGTGCGTGGTTTGGCAATGAGCCGTACTGCCGGTCGTTGGGGTGAACGTGTTGTCAGCCATAATGCAACATTCAAACTGTTAACTGATCTGCGTATCTTCTTCTTCAAGAAGCTGGCTCCGCTGATCCCAGGTCGTATTTCAAACCTTCGTGATGCTGATCTTCTCAACCGCTTGGTTGCTGATGTAGACGCCATGGATCACGTGTACTTACGTTTAGTAAGCCCAGTGACGGTGGGTGTGTTCGGGATCTTCTTCCTGACTCTGTTCTTAATGTGGTTCGATAGCTCACTAGGTTTAATCTTGGGTTCTATCCTTCTGATCATGCTGTTGGTTTGGCCAATCTTGTTCTACAAATTGGGTAAACGTAACGGTGGTGAACTGACGCAAAACAAAGCAGATCTTCGTGTGACAACGCTAGATTGGATTGAAGGCTACAGCGAACTGACTCTGTTCGGTGCAGAAGAACGTTACCGTAATGCAATTCTAGAGACTCAACGCAAGCTGATGGCGAATCAGTTTGTGAATGCTAACCTAACCGGTATGGCTTCAGCTGCGCTAATGCTGTTCAACGGTTTAACGTTGGTTCTTATGCTTTGGCTTGCGGCTGACGGTGTGGGTGGTAATGCACCAGACCCGTTCATCGCGCTAATGGCATTCGCAACCATGGCAAGTTTTGAACTGCTGATGCCTATCGCAGGCGCGTTCCAGCATTTAGGTCAAACTCTGTCTTCTGCTCGTCGCTTGAATGAAGTTATTCTGTCAGAGCCTGAAGTTCAGTTTGCTGAAGAGAAACTCGACATCAACAAGCCGCTTGATATTACGTTCTCAAACGTGACGTTCAACTACCCTGACTCTGAGCGCAGTGTTCTGAACGCTGTTGACCTAACGATCCCTGCCACGCACAAGGTTGCGATTGTTGGTCAAACGGGTTCTGGTAAATCGACACTGATTCAGCTTCTGACTCGCTACTGGGATCCTAAAAAGGGTTACATCTCAATCGCGGGCATTGAACTGACTCAGTGGAACGAATCACAGCTTCGTGAATCAATCAGTGTGGTAAGCCAACGTGTCGACATTCTAAATGGTACTTTGCGTGACAACTTGTTGATTGCAAGACCAGAAGCGACCGATGATCACTTAGCGAATATCCTAAAAGATGTTGGTCTAGAAAAGCTGCTGGAGAATAACGCGCTTGATAGCTGGTTGGGTGACGGTGGTCGTCAACTGTCTGGTGGTGAGAAGCGCCGTATTGGTATTGCACGTGCAATCCTTCATGATGCCCCTATCCTGCTTCTTGATGAGCCAACAGAAGGCTTAGATAAGCAAACAGAGCAAAGCATCATGACGCTGTTCGAGAAGCACTTCGAAGGCAAGACGGTTATTTTCATTACGCACCGTTTGATTGGTCTAGAGTCGATGGATTCTATCGTTCTGATTGAACAAGGCGAGATTGTTGAAAACGGCTCTCACGAGAAGCTGTTAAACGAAGAAGGACGTTATTTCCAACTTCGTCAGGCAATCTAGCTTCCCCTTAAGCTATAAAGAAAACTATTCAAGGCCCGAGTTTATGCTCGGGCTTTTTGTTGTCTGCGATTCTAGTCTCGAGCAACCATTCCCCCCTAAACGGTTGTTCATGCGCTGATTAGTTTTGCCCTTTCCTACAAAAACTTACCATTTACAAAGCAACGAGTTGCACACAATTCAAGTCGTAGCACATTACTATGATCATCTTTCTAGGATAATACGTATCAATCAACCTCATGGAATAACCTCCCCCTAAAATAATGGAGAACAGTGTATGTCTTTACGATTAATCGCAACAACGATAGCGCTTGTAGGTGCTAGCTTTACCGCTCAAGCGAGCTCGGAATGTGAAGTATCGATTGATGCTAGTGATCAAATGAAATTTTCAACTGACACATTAAGCGTTCCAGCGAGCTGTAAAGAAGTGAAGCTGACGCTAAACCATACTGGTTCTATGCCAGCCCAATCAATGGGTCACAACGTCGTTATAACAGACACTGCGTCGCTACAAGCAGTAGGTATCGATGGTATGTCGGCAGGTATCGACAATAACTACGTAAAACCTGACGACAGCCGCGTTTACGCCTTCACTCGTGTTATCGGTGGTGGCGAGTCAACCTCAATCACTTTCAGCACAGAGAAAATGACAGCCGGTGGCGACTACTCTTTCCTATGTTCATTCCCGGGCCACTGGGCAATCATGAAGGGCAAGTTTGAGTTTAAATAACTCGTTAGTCTAGATGGTACAGATACATCAAAGCCCCAACCTAAGTCGGGGCTTTGTTATATTGGCTTCGATTACAGCTTGAAGCGGCTGATTTCGCTTTCTAGCTCGTGAGACAGTTCAGAAAGCTGCGCAGCTTGCTCTGCAGCTTGGTGTGCTTCGTCTGCTAGCTCGTTAGATACGTCACGGATTCCTTCAGTGTTACGAGTAATCTCAGACGTTACTGACGCTTGCTCTTCTGCAGCAGAAGCAATCTGTGTTGCCATGTCACTGATGCGTTCAACAGCAGCATGGATTTGCGTTAGGCTTGCAGCCGCTGAGTTCGCGTCATCAACACTGGTTTCAGCAAGTGTACGGCTATCGTTCATGATGTTAACCGCTTTGCCTGTTGTACCTTGCAGCAACTCAATCGTTTGTTGAATTTCTTGCGTTGAACCGTGTGTACGTTGGCTCAGAACTCGAACTTCATCCGCTACTACTGCGAAACCACGACCTTGCTCACCGGCACGTGCTGCTTCAATAGCGGCGTTAAGTGCAAGTAGGTTCGTTTGTTCTGCAATACCTTGAATGTTAGACAAGATAGCGTTGATGCTGTTGCCGTGCTCTTCAAGCTCGAGAATCACGTTAGTTGCGATTTGAACTTCTTGAGCAAGGTTTTGGATAGAGCTTTGAGTCTGTGTCACTTGACCAGTACCGTGCTCACACGCGCCAACCGCTTCAGATGAGTTCTGTGCAGTGTGGTCTGCATTACCTGCGATCTCTTGTGTTGCTGCAGCCATTTCGTTAACGGCTGTTGCTACCATGTTGATCTCGTCTTGTTGCATTTGGATACGAGCACTACGTTCTTCAGCTTGAGAAGCCGTTTGACGTGCTTGGTTGCCTAGCGCAGCAGATACTTCGCTTAGCTTGATCACCATGGTGTGCATGTTACCCACAAAGCGGTTGAAGTTTGCTGCAAGCTGACCAATTTCGTCGTCGCTCTTAGGCTCAAGGCGTTGAGTAAGATCGCCCTCACCTGAAGCAATTTCTTCAAGTGCTGCTGAAACGCGGTTTAGGTCGCGGAATAGGAAGCTTACTAACCAAGACACGAGTACGATTACGATGAGCGTAATAACGACAGCAGTGATGATCAGCTGAGTAAGTAGCGTTGAGTGGTTCGCTTCTTCTGTTGCTTTGTCCATCTGAACCGCGAAGATCCAGTTAGTGTTAGGCACCTTCGTGAAGTAAAGCAGCTTGTCTGCGCCGCGCTCTTTGATGATCTCGATGCTACCCGTACGCACTGCGTTTTCGATGATAGGCATAGAGATATCGTTTGAAAGCTGGCTTACCGGCTTCAAGCTTAGTGCTGAATCTGGGTGTGCTAGGAATGTGCCGTCAGAGGCATCAATTAGCATTGCGTAAGCGTTGTCACCAACATCAAGGCTGATTACATCGTTAACCAACTGGTCGATCAGTACGTCTGCACCAACAACACCAACAAGTTGGCCATTGTGGCGAACAGGTTCTGCGATCGTTACTAGAAGTGCTTTGGTGATTGCATCTTGGTAAGCCGTAGTAATGATTTGCTTACCTGCAGCGTTTGCTTCTTGGTACCAAGGACGTTGACGAGGATCGTAATCTGCACGATTACGTTCAGGATGTGAACGGTACATTCCACCTTCTGGAGTACCTAAAAAGATATCGTCAAAGCCACCCGCTACACGAGCTTGTCTAAGGAAAGGAACAACATCATCCTCTCGTGAAAAGTCATTAAATGCTGATGCGATATCAGTACGGATATCAATCCAGTTTTTAATACCTTCAGATGCTGCTTCAGATACGCTTTCAGCTCGTAGGTATACGCCATTACGAGTCTGTTCAAATAATTGGTTTGCTGACAACCAAGTCAACGCTGTAGCCATAACGACAACAGCAGATAGGCTAGCGCCTATCAACTTCTGCTTTAGTGTTAGTTTCATGTCAAAGTTTCACGAGTGGTGGGAAATCTCGCGCATACTACCCAATATTAGTATTAAATTCGAGCGATTTCACAATTTAATATTGGAATATAATTTTAAGCAAACCATAAGCTTAAGTAATGTCAAATCCTTGGCTTATCGCCAAATTTAAGGCGGTGTTGTCTCTACGGTTATTAACATTTTTATCGCACTTCACATGCTTAAAAGAGACAAGAAAACACGGTAAAGAGGAAACAAAAAAGGCAGAAGAGTTTCCTCTTCTGCCTTCATATTGTTTACCGTTCTACTGCGTATAAATTGCAGTAGATTTCAGCTTAAAAAGCCTAGCGTTTTTCTGTACGCATACCCATTAGCAAGCTCACACACATCAGTAATAGAATGATGGTAAATGGTAATGCCGTCGAGATTGCACCCGCTTGTAGAGCTTGTACTGCTTCAGTACCACCAACCCACAATAGAGCCACAGCAATCGCACCTTCAAGGAACGCCCAGAACACACGTTGAGGCACAGGCGTATCAACTTTACCACCCGCGGTGATGCTGTCGATTACTAGAGAGCCTGAGTCAGACGATGTAATGAAGAATACTAGAACCAATACAACCGCAATGATTGAAAGCAGAGTCCCGAACGGCAGTGCATCAAACATTTGGAACATTGCTAGTGATACATCTGTTAGGCCGTCTTGACCAAGAATACCAACGTTATTCACGATTTGGTCAATCGCCATGCCACCGAATACTGACATCCAAATGATAGTCACTGTAGTCGGTACAATCAGTACTGCTGTGATGAACTCACGAACGGTACGACCTTTAGAAACACGTGCGATAAACATACCTACGAATGGAGACCATGAGATCCACCAAGCCCAGTAGAATACAGTCCAACCGTGCATCCACGTTTCATCTTCACGACCGTGAGGGTTACTCAACGGAATGATGTTTTCAATGTATGCCATCAATGTCGTTGGGATAGAACCTAAAGTCACCGCGTAGCCGATTAGAGCCACTAAGATAAGCAGTAGGAAAGCCACCAACATGTTGATGTTACTGATAACTTTAACGCCACCATCAATACCACGAAGTACTGATACTACCGCCAATAAAGTCACCGCTGTAATCACAATAACTTGCAGACCTAAGCCCGCTTCAATGCCGAATACATGCTGAATACCACTTGCCGCTTGTTGTGCACCAAGACCTAACGATGTCGCCAGACCAAATAGCGTTGCAAGTACAGCAAGAATATCAACAATGTGACCTGCCCAGCCCCAAGCTCTATCACCTAAAATTGGGTAAAAGATAGAACGGATAGAAAGAGGCAATCCCTTGTTGTAAGAGAAAAACGCAAGTGACAGTGCTACTACGCCATAAATCGCCCAAGGGTGTAGACCCCAGTGATACATGGTTGCGCCCAATGCCAGTTTTGCAGCTTCTGGTGTGTTTGGTTCAACACCTAACGGAGTTTCAAACCAACCCGTGAAGTAAGCCGCTGGCTCTGCCACACTCCAGAACATCAAGCCGATACCCATACCTGCGGCAAACAGCATCGATAGCCAAGAGAAGAATGAGTAATCTGCCGTCGCATCAACACCACCAAGGCGGATTTTGCCGTACGGAGAAACAATCAAACCTAAGCAGAAAATTACGAAAATATTACCCGACCAGATGAAAAGCCAATCAAACGAATTGATAATCTGGCCTTTAACGCCATCTAGCGCAGCCTTTGCTGAAGCGGTATCTGTAATAAGAACACCGATCAGGAACAAAGCGATAAGTCCCGCACTAATACCAAATACTGGGTTATGAACATCAAAACCCCATTTTTGGACGTTATCTTGACCGACAGTGTAATCCGTACTGTCGATACTGTATTTATCTATACCTTTAGTCATCATCCCTCTCTACGGAATTCTATTAGGGTCTATTGACCTCGTATTCCTTACTTACCTGCGACTTAATTACAAACTCGAACCTACGATCCAAGTAGTACAAGCTGTTGTCACAATAATTCAAATACTTGGATGTCTGAAGTTTAGCAGGTTAACTTGTTGTTTTCAGTAAACTAGAATCGGTTCGATGGAATTTCAAACAATATTCACGTAATTACTCAAGTTTATGACGAAAAAAAGGTCGACCCTGTCGACCTTTTTATCAAAAATACTTTTAACTCAAAGCATTTTGGTGCTTAACCAATTGATTTTCAGTTCGTAAACCTAGCAATAAGCTTAGGCACATAAGCAATAATATGAAGGCAAATGGTAGCGCCATCGATACCGTTCCAGCTTGCAGTGCTTGAATAGATTCCGTACCACCAACCCATAGTAGAACCGCTGCAATCGCGCCGCCCATCAACGCCCAAAATACACGTTGTGGAACCGGTGCATCCACTTTACCGCCAGAGGTAATGCTATCGATAACCAATGAGCCTGAATCAGAAGAGGTGATAAAGAACACCATAATCAAACCAATCGATACCACTGAAAGCACAGAGCTCATTGGCAGAGCATCGTAAGTATGGAAAAGAGAAAGTGTAATATCTTGCAGACCATTCACACCAATCTCGCCCACCTTGTTCGCCACTTGATCAATCGCGATGCCACCGAAAATAGCCATCCAGATGATGATTACTGTCGTTGGGATGAACAATACAGCAACGATGAATTCACGAATCGTTCGACCTTTAGAGATACGAGCGATGAACATGCCTACGAATGGTGACCAAGACATCCACCACGCCCAGTAGAATACCGTCCAACCTTGCATCCACGTTTCGTCATCACGACCGTGAGGATTGCTTAAGGGAATGAAGTTTTCAATGTAGCCCATTAGCGCGGTTGGGATTGCTTTAATACCCGCCATGCCACCAGCGATGGTAACGAAGATAAGTAAGCCCAAAGCAACCAGCATGTTCACATTACTCAGAAGCTTTACACCACCGTTGATGCCACGAACCACGGACATTGTCGCTAAGAAAGTAACCACTGCGATAACAATCAGCTGCATGCCAATACCGCCATCGGTACCAAATACATGGTTAATACCACTGGTCGCTTGTTGAGCACCTAAGCCCAATGAAGTTGCAAGGCCAAATAGCGTTGCAAGCACAGCGACGATATCAACAATATGACCAAACCAACCCCAAGTTCTATCACCCAAGATAGGGTAGAAAATAGAGCGGATTGATAGAGGTAAACCTTTATTGAAGGTGAAGAAGGCAAGCGCTAGAGCAACAACCGCGTAAATCGCCCAACCGTGCAGACCCCAGTTGTAGATGGTTGCACCAAGAGCCAACTTCGCCGCTTCAGGAGAGTAAGCTTCAACACCTAGTGGTGTTTCATACCAGCCAGTGAAATAAGCTACTGGCTCAGCAACACCCCAGAACATTAAGCCAATACCCATTCCTGCGGCGAATAACATCGACATCCAAGATAGGTTTGAGTGCTCTGCTTTGGCATCATTGCCACCAATACGTATCTTGCCATACGGGGAGACAATGAGGGCAAAACAGAAAATTACGAAGATGTTTGCTGCCCACATGAAGAAACCATCGAAGTTACCAATGACTTTCCATTTGATTCCATCAAGCGCCGCTTTTGCGGTTTCAGGGTCTGCGACTAGAAGTGCCAACAGGAAGATAATGATCGCCCCTGCACTGATTCCAAATACTGGGTTATGAACATCAAAACCCCATTTCTGAACGTTATCTTGTCCTACTGTATAATCGGTATTTTCAATACTATACCTATCTTTTACAGGCTCCATGCTTCCTCTCTAATTTGCAGCGCACAGTTTGCAACATTGCATTCGGCGCTTAAATTTCGAAAAGAAGAATATCAACCTGTCGCAAAAATACTAAAAAAACCTCCATAAAGGAGGCGTAAATTACACATTTAGTAATTAAATTACACATTTAACGTTATTTAGCGTAAGATCAGTCCACAAGCCCGGAGCTGACCGCATATTTAGCAAGCTCTGCCGTAGAGTGAATATCGAGCTTATGCTTAATATTTTGCCTATGGGTTTCTACCGTTCGATAGCTGATATTCAGCGCCTTTGCGACCTCTTTACTGCTCTCCCCTTTTGCGACTAATTTCAGCACAGCCTCTTCACGTCTGCTCAATGGATTCTTGACAGATGGCGTGGGAGTAATCGGCTGAGTAAACAAATTCTGCGTGACTTTTTCACAGAAATAGGTCGATCCTTGATTGACCGTTTTGATTGCCTGTACCATTTTTTCAGCCGAAATCTCTTTCAACATGTAACCGACAGCACCCGACTGCATCACCTTCATGATGTATTCACGGTTGTTATGCATGGTCAGCATCAGGACCTTGGCTTCTGGGTCTTCTTCTTTAATCAGATGGGTGGCATCAATGCCATTCATGATAGGCATGCTGATATCCATCAACACCACATCAGGGCGCAGAGACTTAACGACCTCTACCGCTTCTAGTCCATTGCTGGCCGTACCTATCACGCTAATATCTGGCTCGAGTTCCAATCTCGCCATAAAGCCATCCAGTACCACTTGGTGATCATCAGCAATCACAACTCGAATAACTTCACTCATTCATTAATCCCTCTAGTGTCAGTAACACTGTAATTTCCGTTCCGAGGCCAATCTCACTCATCAATTCAAAGTCACCACCGATGAACTCCACTCGCTCTCTCATGTTACGCAGCCCGATCCCTCGTTTTTCCATCGCTTTATAGGTGTTGAAACCGACACCGTTATCTTGAATCAGTAGTTGCAACACATTACCAATTTGCTGAGCGATAACCGTTACTTTGGTCGCTTGTGCATGTTTTTCTATATTATTCAGCGACTCTTGCACGACTCGATATAGGGTCGTCGCCGCCTCTGATTTTAACTTACCAGGTTGAGTAGCAAACATGGTCTCGACTTCTATGCCCGAGTGCGCCTGAAAATCTAACAGTAATGAAGACAATGCCGCTTCTAAGCCTATGTCATCCAATGAACTTGGACGAAGTTGATGCGAGATGTGCCTCACTTCTTCGATCGCTCGCATCAGTGAATGCTGCGACTTATTCAAATGTGCTTTAAGGTCTTCATTTTGTAGCTTATTACCGAGCAGTTCCAAATGGCAACGACTCGACACTAATAATTGGTTAATACCATCATGCAACTCACGCGCTAGATGCTTCTTCTCGTCTTCTTGGAACATCACCGTCTTATGCGCCAGCTCCTTTAAGTTGTTATCAGCAATCCGATGTTCATGCATGTTAATAGCCAAGGTCAGCACGATGATGACCGCGACCGTTACGCTCAAAATCACCACAATCGAAAAGAACGTGGTTTCAATATTCTTATTTATCGCAGCCTGCATCGAAGCCACTTCTTGGTGTACGTCTTCAATATACAAGCCGGTGCCAATCATCCAGTCCCAACGCTCTAACCAAGCGGCGTAGCTCAGCTTAGACACCACCTCACCCGTCGACGGTTTTTGCCACAAATACTGGTGAAACCCGCCTCCGGTTTGCGCTTCTCTTAACAGAGCCTCTATCAGAAAATCGCCATCTTCATCTTGCAGTTGGAGTAGGTTTTGGCCTATCAATTCTGGCTGAATTGGATGAACCAAGTTGGTCCCGAGGCGATCGTATGCGAAGAAGTACCCATCAGAGCCATATCTAAGTTTAGACAATATGGTTCGAACTTTTTTTTTGGCTTGGGCTTCTTGGATATTTGGATCGTTATAGACGTGTTCTATGGCGTCGAACGCGAGATCAACCGTGTCTTTGAGGGCGTTTTCACGCGACTTGATTAGGCTGTCTCTAAAGATCTCGACTTCTTTAGCGCCTAACGTCTTAGTCTGGTGCAGCGAGATCCAACTAATACTCGCCGTTACCAGCAGCAACGGGAGCAACGTCAGCAAAATCAGCTTGGCTTTTAGAGGCATTCCTTTCCCTCACAAAAAACGGCTTACTGAACATCAATAAGCCGTTTTACTTTAGCAATTTATAGATAGCCGTCGAAACATATCATTCACATTCTTGGCTTCGCTCACATTCCATAGAAAGATGGGAAAGCGAGAAGTGATCCAAGTACGAGGATTTGAATCAGAATGAACGGCATCACACCTCGGTAGATGTCCTTAGTCGTCACGCCTTTCGGTGCTACGCCTTTTAAATAGAACAAACTAAAACCAAATGGCGGCGTTAAGAAGGAAGTTTGTAGGTTCATCGCAATAAGGATAGCGAACCATGTCATGTTGATGCCCATCAGTTCAGCAACTGGCGCAATGATCGGCACGATGATGAAACAGATCTCTACGAAGTCGATGAAGAAACCCAGAATCAGAATCACCAGCATGGTAATGATCAGGAAGCCCCATTTTTCACCTGGCAGTTGTAGCATCCACTCTTCAACCAGATAGTCGCCACCAGTGTAGGTAAACGCCATTGAGAATGCCGTTGCACCCAACAAGATAGCAAATACCATCGCCGTTACTTTCACCGTCTCTTTCGACGCCTCGTACACCATCGACCAACTAAATTGACCGTAAAGCAGTGCAAGTATCATCGCACCCGCGCCACCTAATGCGGCTGACTCTGTTGGCGTAGCAACACCTGCGAAGATAGAGCCCAGTACAACAATGATTAACGCTAGAGGCGGAAGAATCGCTTTCAGTGCATTAAACACTTCCTGCTTACGGCTGATGGAGTCATCACGTTCAATAGGTTGAGCCGCTTCAGGGTGTAGCTTTGCGTATATCAAGATATAAACGATGTACGCGCCGACCAGCATCACGCCCGGCCAAATCGCCGCTTGGAACAAGTCGCCTACAGGAACACCTAGAACATCACCCAATAGAATCAATACGATGGAGGGTGGAATGATCTGCCCTAGCGTACCAGACGCACAAATAGTGCCGCAGGCTAAGCCTTTGTCGTAATTGTACTTGAGCATTACAGGTAGGGAGATAAGTCCCATAGCAACAACAGAAGCACCAACCACGCCAGTAGAAGCCGCAAGTAGTGAACCTACTAATACGGTTGAAATCGCGATACCACCACGAACGCCGCCAAACAGTCGCCCCATAGACTCAAGCAACTGCTCAGCAAGCTTGGTCTTTTGTAGAACGAGCCCCATAAAAACAAACAATGGAACGGCCATCAGAACCGTGTTTTCCATAATGGATTGAATTCGATATGGCATGAAGGCAAACATTTCAATGCCCTCAGCCCAAACACCAAAGATTAACGCGATACCACCAAAGGTAAATGCCACTGGGAAGCCAAGTAAAAGCGCAAACAAGGCTACGAAAAACATTACTATTCCAATCATGTTCAGCCTCTACTTGTTTTTTGTATGAATATTGTTTGCATGGATAAGATGCGGATTAAAAATCTTATTCAGTGAATGCAGGATCAAACCTACGCCACTGAGTGCCATCAAAAAGAATGACAGCGGGATCATAGCTTTGATGATCCAGCGATACGGCAGGCCACCGGGATCGCCTGAGGTTTCACCCAGTTCATAACTCTCTTTGGCAACATCGATACCAAACCAAGCCACCAGCAGGCAAAACGGAAGTAGAAAGATAAGCGTGCCAAGCAGGTCAATAATCGCTTGTGCTTTAAAGCTCAATTGCTCATAGAACACGTCAACTCGAACATGGCCACCAGCCTTGATGGCATAAGGAACACCGAGTAGGAAAACGGCGGAGAAAAGGTGCCATTCCATCTCTTGGAAGGCGATAGAGACATCGTTGAAGGCATATCTCATGACAACGTCATACACGACGTTGGCGATAAGTAAAATAAACAACATACTGGAAAGCCATCCCAGTGCGTCACCGATACGATTAAACAGGCGTTCAATATAAATTAGACTTCGCATTCCCGACTCCATGGAATTTGAAAAGACATCGCGCAGCTGAGGTAACGAGCTGTAGGACGTAGAAAAGGTTCTTGAGCGTAATACAGGATTTATCCTGCTTAGTTATTATGTTTTAAATGAACCCTCGGCTTATTCACTCTTAAATACTCAATAAGAAAAGCTTCGGGTTCATTTAGATTCAGTTCAACAACTGTCGATTATTTCGCTTGGCTATTTAGATAAGCTCTATGTGAAATATCCGTCCATGAACGTACTTGCTCTAGGTAGCTTGCTTGTGAAGCTTGAATCTCTTTTGCTAGCTCATCTTTCTCAGCATGTGCAGCCAGTAGGCGATCGTTCGCTTCTTTCAGAGCAGACATAACCTCTGGTGGGAAATCTTTCACTTGTACATCTGGGTATTCTGTCTTCATTGAAACCCAGTTCTTACCACTTTCGTGCGTTGCTTGTGTGTACATGTCGTAAGCCGCAGTACGCATTGCAACACGTAAGATTTCTTGTAGGTCTTCAGGCAGCTTGTTCCATGTACGCTTGTTCACTAGGAATTGAAGCTCTGAACCCGGCTCGTGCCAACCTGTGTAGTAGTAAGGCGCGATTTTGTGGAAGCCCATTCGTAAATCCAGCGATGGACCTACCCACTCTAGTGCATCAATCGTGCGACGCTCTAGAGACGTGTAAAGTTCACCTGGGGCAATGTTCGTCGGTTTAGCACCTAGCTCAGCAAGAATCTCGCCTGCAAAGCCCGGGATTCGCATTTTCAGACCTTGTAGATCTTCAACGCTGTTGATCTCTTTTTGAAACCAACCCCCCATCTGGATATCCGTGTTACCACCAGGGAACGACATTAGGTTGTGTGGAGAGTAAACCTGCTCCATCAACTCCATACCGCCACCGTGATAGAACCACGCATATTGTTCAGCTGGCGTCATACCGAAAGGCATAGAAGTGAAGTAAAGAGTGTTTGGAACTTTACCTTTCCAGTAGTAAGAGCCTGAGTGACCCATGTCGTATTGACCAGACTTAACCATGTCAAAAACGCCAAGAGGTGCTTTGTGTTTGTTTGCTGAATCGATTCTGATTTGCAGTCGACCATTCGACATCTTCTCAGCCATCGCCGCCATGTTTTTGGTTGCATCACCGAAAACTGGGAAGTTTGGTCCCCAAGTTTCCGCAAGTTTTAAACGGTAAACCTTATCAGCGGCTGTAGCACCAGTAGCGACCAAAGCTAAACAAGCCGCAGCAGTTACTGCAACGTTTTTAAAAACTCGTGTGAGGGAGTTAGAAATGAGACTCATGTTCACGTCCTTTGTTGGGTTAACACTCTTTCTATGAGCATTTTTTATGATTCAACATAAGAGTGCACCGTGATGAGGCAACAAGATATCAGGGAGAGCACGCACGCATGGCGTTAACAAAGTTACGTATTAGACCAAAGGATTAAGTAGAACTACGTAGGAGATGATTGAATAGTGTCGATTTCAAAGGAGTTTGGATATTCACCAAGGCAATGCGTATTGATAAATACCTAAGTATTAATAATTAAATACTCTTAACAATTGATTGCCATTTCGTGATGAAGCTCTATTCATTGCTGTATTTTAGGGAAAAAAATCAAGGCTTTGCTCTCTTGATCTACCTAGCTAACGCCCTAATTTAGTGCTTGCTGATTCGAAGCTCTGACACGAGACAACACTAATCAGTTAAGCCGTATATCGAATTGGAATTGAGATTATAGAGCCTAGGTTTAGGCTTGGATTTGGGCTCGGACTTGGCATAATGTGCCAGATACAAAAAAGCCTCGAAAATCGAGGCTTAAAAACTTAACGAAGCGAATGTAATCCCACAGGATTAGATAGCTTTGTAGATAACCTTGTTACCTGCTAGCTGCTCTTTCGCTACTAGGTTTTCTTCAAGAAGTTTTTTCAATGCGCCTGTTGCCCATGAAGCTGCTTTCGCGTCTTCTTGACCAGCTTCTAGGCCGATACCTTTAGGGTTAATGCCTTCAGCATTGCTAACAACGATGTCTAGAACTTGTTGTTGCTTAGGAGTCAGTGCTACTGCAACTTCTTTAGTTGCTGCTACTGCTTTCTCTACCGCTGGTTTTGCTGCTACAGTTTTTTCTGCTACAACTTTCTCTGCGACAGGCTTCGCTTTTTTCGGCGTTGCCACTGCTTTAACTACAGCCGCTTTAGTGCGTTTCTGCAGTTTAGCCTGCACCTTACGCTTATGAGCAAGTCTCATTGAATATTTCTCCAGTTCACTGCTCTTTTCGCAGTGGTGAAAATTTGAAGCGCGATTTATACCAAAAAACAGGAGCTATTTGTAGAGTGAAGCGTCGAAAGTCGACGAAAAATACCGATATTGTCTACTAGCGTCTATTATTTAAACATCGACTTATCAATTCAGGGTCATATACACTGGTTATCCATCCAGACAAAAATATGAAAACTTGGTGTTACCTATGGACACTCGTCACCTTAGTAATTTCTCTTTGCCTTCATTCACTCGCTCGTACCGTATCCTCGCCATTATTTTAGGCTTCATTTGCTTGATCGTTTCGCTCTACAGTGACAATCCAAAGTTACTGATCGTGGGTGCTTTTTGCAGTATTGCGCTTCTGGGAACTGGCTACTATTTGATGCTGCGCAGCCGAGTGATGTTCACACTTACCCCGACTCATTTTCAGCAGCACTTTTACAAAGGGGGGTGGGTTTTAAAATGGAGTAACATCCAAAAAATTGGTCTTTGCACTTATGAACAAGATGGTTGGCATCAACCTCTGCCCTGGGTCGGAATTAAAGTAAAAGATTACTCGCCCTACCTCGATTCGATTTGCCCTAAAATAACTTGTGAATTATTGCTCAGCCAACGAGCACTTTTGTACTTAGGAGCCAAACAAGCAGGCAAAGAGTCCAACTTTGAGGATATGGTTCTCGACTCATCGCATTACCATGCGCGTTGTACTGAAAGTGGCTGTGTCGAACTAAGCCAATACAAAGAGTCGCAGAATACCGACAACGTAAATTTCAACGATAACCAATCACAGGACAACCTTGATTCACCGAATGAGACAAACAGTCCAAACGCGGTGATTAAAAACTATTCTGGATTGCAGGCGATGCTTGCCAACAGAATGAAATATCAAAGGGGCTTCCACGGTTATGACATTTTCATATCAACCCATGATTTGAATATGAGTGGAGAAGAGTTTGTGGGGCTGGCTCGACGCTACTTGGCTGCCGCTGAACGTCTTTCTGATTAAGGTTTACCAGTAAGTTCACACACAATAAAAAAGCTTAGCTTTCAGGACAAAAGCTAAGCTTCATTTTCAATCAATCGACACAAATAATCGGTTGGAAAATCAAAGATTTAATTAGTACAGAGGCATTTCATCTGCGACGAACGGGTTTGATGCACGCTCGCGACCGAATGTCGATTCAGGACCATGGCCCGGAACGAATGTTACGTCACTGCCTAGTGGCCAAAGCTTAGTCTTGATTGAAGCGATAAGCGTATTGAAGTCACCTTGTGGGAAATCCGTACGACCAATAGCACCGTTAAATAAAACATCACCAACAAACGCCATGCGCGCTTGCTCGCTGAACAGTACAACGTGACCAGGTGTGTGGCCCGGAGTATGAATCACATCAATCACTTGGTTACCAAAAGTAACTTTGTCGCCCTCTTCCAACCATGTGTTTGGTTCAAAAGCTTTGCACAGTGGGAAACCAAACATCTGGCTTTGATTTTCTAGACCTTGAAGCCAAAAGTTATCGGCTTTATGCGGGCCAACAATGTTCACGTTCAAGATCTCAGCAAGCGGTACAGTGCCACCCACATGGTCTAAGTGACCGTGCGTCAGGACCAAGTTCACCACTTTAACACCTAGCTCTTCAATGATCGCAGCCAGCTGTTGAACGTCACCGCCCGGATCGACAACGATGCCTTCCATTGTCTCATCACACCACACAATTGAGCAGTTTTGAGAGAAAGAGGTAACAGGGACAACTTGATACTTGAGAGACATATACAAACCTTAAAGGGCAAACTGAAATTTGGGCAAACTATGACATTGGATGTCTACTTTGACAAGTCCCTACCGTTTCGCTCGCAATCTAAGCCTTGCGCTACCAGCTGCGAACTGGGCCAGTATCGATATGGATAAAGTTGCTACGTGCATAATAACCTACACCACCCGCGTTCAGGCTTTTGGCTACGTCTCTTAATTCTTTTAGGTTGACGCCATCAATACGGAAATCAATCGCTTTACCCAACATGTGGTAGCTCTTCTTAGCTACGCCACTCGACTTAGAGCGCAATGCTTCATTGGTCGCAGGAGAACGGTAACCAGAGATGATTTGAACTTCTTTTTGAATACCTAAGACATTTTGAATCTGAGTGATCTGATCAAACAGGTTCTTATCCATTGGGTGAATTTCATTACGGCGGAAATCGCGACATAGTTTGCTGAGGCGTGCCATCTCGTCACCAACATAGTTAGTGCCATCGAAATAACAGGTCTCTAATCGTTCACCAGTGTGAAGATTGTTCATGTTAATCGTTCTTGGTTGATCAGGGTATGAAGCAAAAGCGATAGAAGGAGTAATTGAGGCGACAACAGCGGTACCACCAGCGTAAGTCAGAAACTGACGGCGTGAAAATAAACTTTGAGACATACAGCAAAAAACCAATTAGATCGAACGAAAAATGCACGATACATAATGGTAATTGCTGCGTCAACGTACAAAAACCGCCCAAAAGGTTAGTATTTGTAACCTTTGCACGGTTAGTTACTGATCCACATTATAATTTTATCAATAGAAGCTTAGTTGTCATTTTTTGGTCAAGATCACCCTTATTGGCTTCGCTGATAATTAACCACCCTCTTTATCATATTGATAGATGTCACCACGATACTGTATGCCCCCTTCTTCAAACAATACGGTTTGATAAATGATATGTACGGGGATTCGCTTCTTGAGTCGCACCTTAGTATTAGGAGCAAGGTCATCACTTTGGTTAGGCACTTTCCTTACCTTAGTAGCAAACAACAACTCAGCCAATTCCTCTGCATGTTCAACACGTATGCAGCCGGAGCTATAAGCACGGAAGTCGTCATTAAACAGACCTTTACTTGGCGTATCGTGCAGATAGATCGCTCGCTTGTTAGGTGTGTTGAACTTGTACAAACCTAATGCATTACGCGAGCCGGCCTGCTGACGCATTCGATATGGGAAAGAATTGAAATTGATGGTCTGCCAATCGATCTCAGTGGCGTCGACCGTCTCCATAGTGCGCCAACCGTCAATCACTTGGAAGTTGTGCGTATCTAGATAGCTTTCGTCCGCTTTCACCTTAGGCAAGATGTCTTTGACCATGATTTTCCATGGCACATTCCAAGTCGGGTTTAGGATGACCGAATCGAGATTTATCTCTAAAAGCGGTGTTTTTCGCGACTTTCTGCCCACGACAACTTTGGACTCAAAGACCTCTTCGCCGCCTTCCCAATACTTCATATCAAAACTAGGGACATTGACGACGATGAGAGAGTCTCTGTCTCTAGGCCACAAACGAACACGTTCGGCATTCAGAGCCAATGAAGTCAATCGATCATCAAAGCTCATGTTGATCCATTTGATCGTATCTGGCCCGACGATCCCATCGTCTGTAAGGCCGTGCATGCGCTGGAAAGATTTAATCGCCGTTTGCAGATCTCGATCTAACTCAGGAAAATCGACTGCGATCATCGAGGTATCAACACCGACCAAAGCAATACGCTCAACAAGAACCGTTTTGTCTGAAAGCTCGTCACCCAAGCGCTTCAAACCTTTCTGTCTATATCGTTCAATATTGAGTTCAGAGGCGGTTTCTAACACCGAATAGGTTGCTTTGAATTGGTCAAAATCCCCAACAGGCGGCGCGTAAGACAACACCATCTCCAATAAGTAATCATTGGCGACGCTGCTTTTTAATCTCATCAGGATATGCGGAGAAGGCGCTGGTAATTTGGAATGCAGCTTGCCCGAGAAGTACCACTCTTTACCGGCAAGCGGCGCATTTTCAACGTAGCTCAGGTAGTAGATAAAAGTATCGGTGAGTAATATGTCCAACTCTTGCCATTGAGCATGGGATTGATAGTGACGAATTTGCTTGAGTTGTCGATCGAAGAGTGGTGCCATTTGAGCTTGTTCGAGAAGCGACAATTGAAATTCAAACGCCTTAACAAGTTCAGGTGAATCCCAAAGAATAGGCAGAGATGAGTCTTGATAAATACTCTGGGTAAGCTCTGGATAAATCAGCATAAAAGAGAGCTCCGAATCAGCCGGAAGAAATCGGCTCTCGTCAGAACTCATATAGCTCCATGCGTGCACAGAAACTAGAACTAATAATCCACAGAAGTATTTTGCGAACATGCTTAACTCCATCACCAACCATCTCATAAGTATGGCAAAGAAATCGGAGTAAGCATGTTATTTTTAAGAGGCTTTATAAATCAGATTGAACTCCAATGGTTATCCCACTGGACCGATGATTGCTGAGTTGATTTCTCATAAGGCTTGCTCTGGCTTACCACACTTCCCGCCCCAGAGCTTAATCGAAACTCACCATCAAGCAGCACAGCACCAGAAGCGTCAGATAATGCAGACAGTTCTACTAATTCTTTGGTTTCTTTAGACCAAATACCGTAGCAGTTGCCTCTTGGCGAAGTCGCAATAATCCAATCGTCTGACGCCGCAATACTGGCGATATAGTGATTGAACCTTGCCCATTGCTCTGGCTCTGCGTTAAGTGATTCAAACTGGCCTCCTTTAGTATGCATCGCCAATAGCGAAGGATACTCATCTGGTTCACCACGATATTGCTGGCCACAAAGCACGGTTTCAGCACCATCATGGGCTAAGTGTCGAATGCTCAGCTTCTTATCCAACAATTCAACCTGATCAAGTAACACACCTTCAGGAGAAACATAACTCAAGCTCGGCTGCATCGAATCGAGGTTTTTCGGTGTTCTGCCATCAGTATGAACGCCACCAACGCCGATCGCGAGATTACCATCCGGCATAATGATCACTTCATGAGGCCCAATACCAAAACCGCTGAACTCTTCGACCTTACGATAGCCTTGCGCGACATCGTAAACGCCAATCACACCTTGGCTGCTGTCCGTTTTCCCTTCAGTGGCATACAGTAACTTGCCATCTAATGAGTAAACGCCATGACCATAGAAGTGACGGTTGTTACCTTTCACGACCATTTTGATCTGCTGACCGTTTTTATAGTCAAACACCATAAAATAGTCACCAGGACGACGAGCAAACACCACCGCATGTGATGAGGTTGGGCAAATCGCGACGCCATGGCCACGATTGGGGATGGGAAGTTGGCTCAGTGGCATGCCAAATTCGTCAGCCACAACTGCAGAATATTGACCACGACCATTAAGCGCACAGCCAATCAGTTGGGGATCGTTCGACGCACTCACCCCATCCTTTCGAGTCGCACACCCAAACGGAAGCAATGGAACAGCTGCACAACCCAGTGCAGCCTTGAGTAACGATCTTCGCGTATTATCAGTCACCATCGGTAGCATTAAATCCTATTACCACGCCAAGCTCTATCGCTACTTCTTCATGAATCAGGTACTTCAAACGTTCTAGTTTGTTGTATTGAGTCAGCACCTCTCGGTAGCCCTCTTTGCTCTGTAATAGAGTAAACAAGCTAGAGTCTGTAGGCCAAGTATCTAAGGTTAGCGTGAACTGGGCAGCTACACGATCGGCAAGGTCATTTAAGCCCTTTTCTCTCAATAAACCATCAAGACCATTACCATCTGCTAAGTACAATTTCTCTAGCGCCGCTACGTTCGATTTCAGCTGAGTCATTGAGGTTTGAGCGCGCCATGATTCCGAGAAGTAAGGGCGTGGATGACCAATTTTAGCCATCGGACGACTCAGTTTTTTCATGCTGTAATCAAGTTGATTGGTCAACAAAGCGATGTACTCCGATTCCCAACGCATCTCGTCCAGTGCTAACCACGGGTTAACCTGCCAAGCTTCAGCAATAGAGGCCGATTTCATCGCCAGGTTTTGTGCGATAGCTTGTGAAGATAGACAACCTGAAGCTTTGTCTTGAAGCAATGGAGATTGCTCGTCGTACAGAGACCACTCCAAGGCGCCAAGCCCTTGAACAGTCACACTCTGCTGTGCGATTTCATCTTGTGACCAAGCTTTATCTTGCTGAGTCAGTTGACGCATTTTTAGACCTGTGGTGTTCTTTTTGTCTGGCCAAAACTGAACATTCCAGCTCTGTTCCAATGCCGCTGTTGGGCCTCTTTCTTGTCCTTGCAGTGCCATCCAGCTGTTCATGGGGAGCTGCCATTGATCTTTCAAAGCGTCTAACTCAACGTTATCCGTTTCACAGTAACCTTGCATCAGAGCTTCTAATTCGCTCGATTGCTTCGCGAATAGCACCGCTGAATCAAACTCTTGTTGATAGACACTGCGACTGATGTGGTCGGTCGTGTCTGCTTGATAAGACACACCGTTAACCTCAGATGAAGCGGCTTGCTCACCCGATGATTGGCAGCCTGCCATAATTAATGCCGACAAAGGCATTAACAAAAATTTATGTGTCATGCTGTTACCTTACTTCCTAATTTTTCTTTTAATTATATGAGTTCAATAAATATGAAACGACCGCTGGCCTCGTATTCCTACAAGTTCAGCGGTAGTCAGTCTTTTGTTAGCGGTTTTCTTAAGTAACTAAGCCGTTGGCTTAACTGAATTCAAGACAGCCTATAATGAGTCCAAAAACGCTAGTAGTGCTTCGCGTTCACTGCTACTCAAAGCTAATACTTTTTGTTTTGCCATTTCTGCTTCACCACCATGCCAAAGTACCGCTTCCATAACGTTTCTTGCGCGACCGTCATGAAGTAAGAACGTATGACCGTTCACTTCTTTGGTATAACCTAATCCCCAAAGTGGTGTGGTACGCCACTCTTGACCATTGGCAAGATACTCAGGGCGATTGTCCGCTAAGCCTTCACCCATGTCGTGTAGCAACATGTCGGTATATGGGCTAATTAACTGATTAGATAATGCAGACAGACCTTCTCGCTCTGCCGTGCGGAATTCGGCCTGGTGACAGCTTTGACAACCAACGTCTTTGAACAGTTTTTTACCTTGTACGACAGCTGGGCTATCGACATTACGACGAATAGGTACTGCGAGATGCTGCGAATAGAACTCAACAAAATCTAAGATATTGTCACTGACTTCTGGCTCGCCACCATTTGGAAAATCATCACAGGTTGATTGCGCTGATGTGCAGTTTTCATTCGGAAATAAGCGGCTTGTCAGGCCTAAGTCACCGTTAAATGCCGCCGCGTTTTGCTGCATTAAGTTTGGCTGCCCGGCTTTCCAACCAAAACGACCTAGCGCCATTTCATTGGTTTGAACATCAAGAACATAGTTAGCTTTACCCGACACACCTTGCTTGTCAGCAAATTGCTGCTCTGCAAATCCTAGAATCGTTTCTTGTGGGATACTTTCAAGCAGACCAAGACCAATCATTGGCGGCGCCACTCGAGCTGAAAACTCGGTCTTAGGATGCATCTCGCCGAAAGCAAGTTCAGTAATATTTAAAGTGGGTTTACGCAGAGTAACGACGGTGCCGTCTTTGAATTCAACAGGAACATCCGTGTAGCTAATGTTCACTTTGCCCTCTGGTTTTACACCTTGAAGCGCAAAATCTTGTAGCTGACCGCCGTACGTCGGCTCTGGAATTCCACCATCTCGAATAAAGGCTTGTCGCTGCTCAGGCGTTTCAGCCGGAATGCTTAAACGAACCAACATGGATACTGCGTTCTCATCTCCTTCTTCTGGCGCGTGACCACGACCATCTTTGATGTGGCAGTTTTGACAGCCGTTAGTATTAAATAGTGGTCCTAACCCATCACGAGCATCGGTTGATGACGGTGCAGGAACCCAAGGGTTTCTAAAGAAGCTATTACCTACGCTGAAATCCAAGCGCTTACTCATTGGTAGATTGGCTGCGGGAAGGGAAAAAGCGTTCGCTCCTTCTTTCTTCACGGTCGTTTTGCCACCAGAGTAGGTTTCATGAGCGTGTAATGGAGATACGAAAAACAGTGCGGTTAATAGTGAGGCTGAGAGATACGACTTCATACATTGCCTTGCTGTGTTTTTGATTTTAGTTTTTATGTGGGTGTGGCTTTCTTGAGGATCAAACAATTAAGGGCTCAATCAGAGCCCTTACATTTGTGTCGGCTCGGGTTCTTAGAACTCGTGATCCGCTGTGTCTGGGTTTAGGCTATCAATGCCAATCACACCCGCAGCACGCTCAATAGCCGCTGTTTGAGACACTAGCGCAACAATTGTTTTGTTTACTAGTGCATTACCCGCAGCGTTGTCAGCAGCGATTAGCTGATCGAAGTGCTGGTTGTTTTTCTCTGCAGACGTTACTAATTCGCCTACTTGTGCACGTGCTAGGTCAAACTGCTTTTGAATCTCTTTCGCAGCTTGCTCATCTTTTTGCTCTACTAGGTCGAACAGGCTTGGGCCGGAAAGCAGAGTACCGTCTTCACGCTTGTATAGACCCGTGTAAACGTTGTAGATGCCTTGCTCGTTGTAGTAGTGAGAGTTGTGCGTGTTATCAGAGAAACAATCGTGCTCGTCTTCAGTAGAGTTTGCTTCTAGTGCAACCTTCATACGCTCACCCGCTAGCTCACCTAGAGACAGTGAACCCATGCCAAACAGCATTTTACGAAGACCATTCTCGCTAGATTCTGAAAGAAGCTCTTGACGGTAGTTGCCTTTCTCGCCTTCAGCCCACTGCTTTTCCATCCATTCTAGGTCTTGGATAAGTAGCTCAGCAGATGCTTTTAGGTATGCGCCACGACGGTCACAGTTGCCGTTAGTACACTCAGCGCCAACAACGAAATCAGTGTAAGCACGCTCACCTGCACCGCTGTTTGTACCGTTTAAATCTTGGCCCCAAAGTAGGAATTCAATTGCGTGGTAGCCAGACGCTACGTTCGCTTCAGAACCACCGATCTCGTTCAAGTCTGCGATTAGCTCAGGGGTGATGTTGGTTGCATCAACGGTAGTCTGACCAATTTGGAAAGTCTTGTTAGCCACGATGTTTGCGCTAGCGCCTTCGTTACCAAGTTCATATTGGTAATCAGTCGAAACATAATCAATCAGGCCTTCATCTAGTGGCCATGCGTTCAGTTGGCCTTCCCAATCATCAACAACAGCGTTGCCGAAGCGGAAAACTTCTGACTGTTGGTATGGTACGCGAGACTCAAGCCAAGCTTGTTTTACTTGTTCGAAGTTGCCAGCAGAAGGAGAAGCTAAGAAGGTATCAATAGAAGAGTTCAACGCTTTTGCTGTAATTACTGAATCTGCAAACACTGCATGCGCAATATCTGCGTAATGTTCTACAACTTGATCTTGAGTTACTGCTGCGAAAGAAGAAGCAGAGGCAAAAATGAGTGACGAAGTTACGGCTTTTGTCACTAAAGATTTAATGGTCATGAAGCATCCTTGTTGAGCTTTAAATTATTATTCGTAGTAATAGTGCAAACCATTATCATTTGCACTACGGATTGAAATAATACAAACTTACAATTTTATTGCAAGATAAATACAAAAAAACCTCACATATGTGAGGTCTTTAAACATTTTTATGTTAAGCGTAACAAAGAGGCTAATCAGATATCCAGATTATGCTTACCGTGTGAGACTTTTGCCTTCAGGTAGCTTTCATTACCCGATTTGATATGAGCAGAGGTATTCACCACTTCTTCAATCTCAATACCAAAAGATTTTAGCTCATTGATCTTCTTAGGGTTGTTGGTGACTAAGCGGATTTTTGTAGTACCTAAGGCGCGTAGCATTTCAGCAGCTTCAGTAAAATCGCGTAGATCATCGCCAAAACCTAGGTGGTTGTTGGCTTCATAGGTGTTCATGCCTTCGCTTTGCAGACGGTACGCATCGATTTTGTTGTACAAGCCAATACCACGACCTTCTTGGCGAAGATAAAGGATCACCCCACCCGTCTCACCCATAATTCTAATGGTTTCGTCTAACTGCTCGCCACAGTCACAGCGAGAAGAATGGAAAACATCACCAGTCAGGCACTCAGAGTGCATACGAACAAGAGGTATGTCTTGTGTCTTGTCTGCTGATTTAAATATCACAGCAACATGCTCTTTATCTGTTTTCAATCCATGAAAAGACAGAAGTTCAGCATCTATACTGCTTGTTACCCCTACTTTGAAATCTATTCTGGCACGCACTTCCGCCATAGCTATACTCACTTGAAAATTCGATGTATTTAACAACACTACATTATATGTCTAGGCAATATTTTGTAGCTAACTATCTAATGATAGACACTATGAGGCTGTTAACAATTTTTTTCAAGGTCGACCTTGTACAAATTGTTATAATATAACAATTATTTTTCAAGTAAGAAAAAACCCCACATTGGGATGACCAACATGGGGTTATAAATTAAACAGTTGCGGCTAAAACTACACTTTTTTACAGAACGCTCAACTTACTTGAGTTTGCTTCCAGATGACAAGTTGCACCCAAGCATTCTCTAATTCGGTTAGCTCTTCTTGCGTAAGCGTAGAAATGCTCGACTTAGCACTGTATCTCTCTGCCCATTTATCTGACTGGACATGAGTATGGAACTCTTTCTTTAAATTTGAGATTACGTTATCCACAGATACATCCTTATATAGCAGTGCTTAGCCTTTATAATCGGTTAATGTTACAAAATACAGGTCAGTTGGTAAACAGTAATACACAATTTTTATGAGCTCTTCCTAACACTTTTTACTGATAAATATATAAATAAGAGAAGTAATAGGCTCGGTAGCAACCAAAGTAATAGATTTGAAGCCGTCATTGCCGGTTTATAAAGTACAAACTCACCAAATCTTTCCGTCATATATTGAGTAATTTCACTATTACTCTTCCCTGCTTTCACCATATTGAACACAACAAGACGTAAGTCTTTTGCTATTGGTGAGTTGGATTCAATCAGATTTTGGTTTTGACATTGTGGGCAGCGTAACGTTTTCGCCAAGCTGATAGCACGTTGCTGTTGTTCTGGATTATCAAACTCAAACAGTTCAACTTGAATACTCGTATCTTTATTACTGGCAGTAAAAAGATCTTCAGCCATGGTTGAAAGGCTAATCACTAAAAGAGCTGACAGCATAAACAAGGTTTGTATTAGAGACTTCATCATCCATTCACACCATCAAAATACATCGCAAGCTCATCTTTCCATACCATTTCATTAATCACGCCCAATAGCTTTTTAATGATCTGGCCATTGGCATCAACCAAATACGTTTCAGGTGTGCCGATTACGCCCAACTCTAACGCTAACTTGCCTTGAGGGTCACTGATCACGGTTAAGTACGGGTTGCCATCGTTCGATAACACGTTAATCGCAGCCCC
The DNA here is from genome assembly GCF_041471405.1 of Vibrio sp. 10N.261.52.C11. Classification (NCBI taxonomy): domain Bacteria; kingdom Pseudomonadati; phylum Pseudomonadota; class Gammaproteobacteria; order Vibrionales; family Vibrionaceae; genus Vibrio; species Vibrio sp. 10N.261.52.C11. The sequence goes on along the minus strand of NZ_JBFROI010000015.1, from coordinate 31,549 downwards.
AGAGTTATCTCGATAATTGAGCCCAACGATGGGAATGCCTTTATCGTGAAGTTGAAGCAAAAATGAATGTTCGGTTTTACATATCCCGCACCAAGATGCCCATACATTAACCAGTTGATAAGGGTGCTGCGTGACATCAGTAAGCGTAACTTTCTGCTGACCACTGACGCCTTCACTATTCACTAACGCACTCGATGTAAATTCTGGAAATGCCCTTTGTTGTTCAGACACCATGGTCGATTGCTGCTTATTATCAAGCGCAAAGACAAATCCCAGCACCACAATCAATGCTAAGGCAATTAGAGTAATTAGCTTGTTACGAACGCTGTTATGCATACTGTGACGCCTTAACGGTTTTCTTTTTACGATGAGTCAATGAGAGCAAAGCGCCGATAATGGAGAACAGCCCACCAAACCAGATCCAGCGCGCATACGCCTTATACTGAACACGAAATGCGTAAGCGGTGGAATCGACTTTCTCGCCCATGGTGATATAAACATCACCATGCCAGAACCATTTCATTGCGGGCTCACTCATGTTCATAACTCGAACTTGGTAGTGTCTTCTTTCCGGCGAAATAGGAAAGCACTCCTCGCCAGACTCTAGGCTGAGTATCGCTTTTTCTGCAGTAAAGTTTGAAGCGACATACAACTCCGTATCACGATGAGAAAGCGTCCAATCCATGAATTCGACTTCTACACCCGGGCTTAACTTATAGCTGCGCTCAAACGAGTGGTAGCTAATCATCGCGGCACCTACCGCTAACACTGAAACCCCAACATGGGCAAAGGTCGTCACCCAGACTTTGCGTTGGAACTTGGAACTGCGTGTTACCACCAAGCCATACACATGAGTGAGTAAAACCCAAAATGCGAGTGACCATGTCATCAGAGCCATCACTTGAATCTTCTCTACTTGCAAAACGTAACAGGCGAACCCGAGACCAATAGATGCTAGAGCGATCAACGTAATAACGCCTTTCGATGCTTGAGGCTTAATACTCAGCAATGGGGCAAGGCCGACGACAGCCAACGCAAGCAAAGCCAAAGGTGCAATCAAGAGGTTAAAGTAAGGCGCGCCCACAGAGATATTTCCAAGGCCAAGTAATTCAAAAACCATTGGGTAGAAGGTACCAAACACCACCACCGCCGTACCCAGTACAAATATAAGTACCGCCACTAAACTCAAAAAACTTTTACTCGCAAAGCTAGTGATTGGATTCGACTCGAAAGATTCACCACGAACAATAAGAAGAGAAAACGAACTCACTAACACCAAAACCAGTATCAGCAACAGCGCGATACCTTTGGTTGGGTCAACAGCAAAAGCATGAACGGAAGTGAGGACGCCAGATCGAACAATAAAAGTACCGAGGATACTTAAACAAAACGTAATGAAAGCAAGGCTAAGTGACCACTTCAGCAACTGTTGCTTGCCTTTAGCAACACCCAAACTGTGCAATAGAGCGGTTGATGTTAGCCAAGGTAATAGGCTGGCATTTTCTACCGGGTCCCAGAACCACCAACCACCCCACCCTAACTCGTAGTATGCCCACCAAGAACCAAGAATGATCCCTGCGGTTAAAAAGATCCAAGCGACCAAACAACAACTGCCACAATGAGCGACCCAATCGAACTCAATCGGATCCACCAGCAAAGCGGCCACAGCAAATGCCAAGACCACAGAGAAACCAACATAACCCAAATACAACAGAGGCGGATGGAATATCAAACCAACGTCTTGCAGCATTGGGTTAAGGTCACGCCCTTCAAGTGGCAAGGTCGAATTCAGTTCAAATGGATTCGAAGCAAATAAGGTAAACCATGCAAATATCGCGAGTAACACATTCATCACCCACAATACGCGGCTCTGATACTCAGAAGAATATTGCTTTTGTAGGGCAATCACACCCGACCAACAGCTAATGGTTAAGACCCAAAATAGCAATGAGCCTTCATGTCCAGCCCACACAGCGGCCATTTTGAAGAAGGTGGGTAATTGAGTATTGGAGTGTTCTGCAACATAGAGGATGGAAAAGTCGTCACCTACAAAGGCATAGCCAAGTAAAACGATAGCGCCAATGGAAAACAAAGCGCTAGAAAGGGAGAAACTGCGAATTAAAGCCACATTTTGTGCTTGTTTAGTTAGCATTTGATACATCGAATACACAGCGATAATGCTGCTGAGAACAGCGACCAAAATTAAACTAAACAGCCCCAAAGAACCGACCATATCACCTCAATCAGGCTCTACCTAAGCAGAACCAAGTTAAACCATTATTGGCATTGATTGCTCAACTAGCTGATGTAACTCAACTAGCTATTGCTACTCAGCGAAAAGAAATTTAGTGAGCAGATGTTTAGTATCCAACATCCACTCACTTATAACCTTGAGCGAAATTAAGCTAACGTTAATTGTCCTGCATAAAGGACAAACGTTCTTAGCATTAATACGCCCATCAGACTCAATGAAGTAACAGAGAAAATATACACCGAGCTATGGCGAATTGAAGTTGGTGTAACGGCATTCAGCAGCAAGGGTAAAACCATACCGACACCGATGACACCATACCAGAACCAACTCGCCCAGAAACCACTACCAATTGCATTCCATACTGCTTGTTCACTTTGACCACCAGCGAAGATCAGCCCAGTAAAGAAAGTAATTAGAACAAACAACTCAAACATCACGACTGGACGTTCGAATCCGTGAATCCATGAAATAGTCGGGCTATGAGGTGATTCTTTAAAGACCAGCACACCAAATAAAATACACGCCGCCGCTCCCGAAGATAAGCTCGAGAATAAGAACAAAATCGGCAGCACTGGGTTATTCAATAGTGGGAAAGTATTTAAAGCTGAAAGCAAGAATCCGGTATAAGCGGCAAGCATCAGAGCAAGAACAGCTAAGAATATTTCCAGAGCATTCTCAAACACTTCTAATTTGCCAATCCAATTACCGACAAAATCAAGTCGCCCTTTTAGCCATGCTTGATCATTCAAGAACACGACTATTTGATCTCTAAATATAATGCCGATCCAAAGGAATAAGATCACCATATATACTTGGAATAAGATCACACCCATCGACATCACAGACGTTGGATTATAGAAGATCATGATCTTCCAAAAGGATAACGGTTTTGTCAGGTGGAAAACCAAGATAAGCAGACCTGAAATGATCCCAAATGGCGCAAGAAAAGCCGTGGCCTTTAACACACCATTATGAGCAGGATCGCCTTCAATAACCTTACGCTTTAGGTAAATGGAGATCATTACGGCACCCGCCGACATCCCCGCGAGAAATAGATAGATTGCTATAATCCAGTCCCATACCACGGTACCAGACTGAAAAGCTGCGTCCCATGCACTCATAATCAAATCTCCCCTTTTTGGTGTGGCACTTTATAGAGTTTTGGCTGAGTACCTAGATAAGCTTTATCTCTGTAAACCACCTCAGATTGAAGCACCTGATTTATCTCACTCTTAGGGTCATTTAGATCGCCAAATACTAACGCATTGGTCGGGCAAGATTCGACACAAGCCGGTAACTTCCCTTGTGCAAGATTGGTATCACGGCAGAAGTTACATTTATCTGCGGATTTGTTCTCTGGATGGAAAAAGCGCACTTGATACGGACAAGCTAATAAGCAATAACCACAACCAACACACTTCTCTTGATGAACATCGACAATGCCGGTTTTTTCATCTTTGTAGGCCGCCCCTGTTGGGCAAACCATCACGCAGGGCGCGTTATCACAATGTTGGCAAGAGTTACGAGTAAAACGGTAATCAACATTGGGATATTCGCCTTGGGGTTCGCTCTTAATAATCTCTAAGCGCGATACGCCTTCAGGCACTTTGTTCACTTCACGACAAGCTTCTGTACAAGCTGTGCAACCAATACACGCGGTTTCGTCATGAATCATTCCATAACGTTTAGCCCCATCCCCTTGAACATTGGCCAACGTTTTACGACTTGTCACCGCTGCGGTTCCCGCAACACCTGTAGTAAAAATAACGGCACCCGCGCCAGCTAAAAAGTTTCTTCTTGAGCAGCTCATAGATTACTCCCCTTCTTTCTTCTGGTTGAAGTCTGAATGGCAATCCACACACAGCTTGATGGTTTGCTTCTTATCTAAGCCCAACACCTTTGCTTCTGTCGCATGAACATCATGGCAGTTTGAACACGTTAAGTTTTGCGCATGAACGTCGTGGGTCCAGCTCGCTTCGCGCAGATCATCAGGCTTGTGACAATCGATACACTGGCTATTGGCATCCAAAATTAAGCTAGGATCTAGGTAAACCTTGTCGGTACCTGGTTGTGATTGAGCCTCACGATACTTCACCACTTTAGGCGCGCCTTCGCGGTGGTCGGGGCTAATAGAACTATGACAGTCGGTACAATTTACTTCACGGCCAAGCAAAGCGTGTGCACTTTCACCATGTGAACCCAATACCGTTTCTTTTGAATCTTTATGGCACTGAACACACTTGTAGTCTTTGTCACGGATTAATTCGACTTCATGTCTTGTTGATTCCCCTACTGGCGTAACAGCAGGCTCAGCAACAGCATGAATGGAATAACCATAGAGGCAGAATGCTAGAAGGGATTTAAGCATTATGACTATGGCCAATTTAATATTGCCCATTTTATCCTTTCCTTATACCGGCATTATTTAACTCTCAACTAAATAATATTCCGGTTAAACAAAAGTACCCTTAAACGATATTATTACCGTTTAAATGATATCAATTCTTATTTTGGATAAGCCACAACGCTTTCTATAGTTAGAATATACCTCTAATTGGGTAATACGAAATTTCGATAGGTTAATCTGTGAACGCAATCACCCTATTTATATCATGGTCAATTTAGGTAATTGATTGTTATATATGATAATAATTCTCAGTTAAATTCTAATTAAACTAACCACCAATACCACTTTAGGGTTATATAAACTTCAACGTGACTAAGGTCACTGCCATTAATTGATCTGGGACAATCTATATCCAACACGTAACAAAATGTGTTTGTTTATGAATTAATATAAACAGGAATTCTCCAGTTCTTAATTTGAATAGCAAACTCACAACGCTTGGTATAAAAATCAGTATATTGGAGATATCACTGTGAAAAAGCATTGGATACGTAATTCGGTCACAGCACTATTAATGGTTAGCGCGTCATTAGCAAGCGCGACCAGTTTTGCTGCGTCTGAACAAAAAGAAATTGGCGATCCTCGTAACGATCAGTTCGAGCAAAACCACCCAGATCAATATCATTCATGGAGACAAACTTCAGAAAGCGAAACCATTGAAGACGCACTAAAAGAAGATCCCAACATGGTTATCATGTGGGCTGGCTACGGCTTCGCAAAAGATTACAACAAGGCACGTGGTCACTTTTATGCGATTGACGATGTGCGACAAACACTTCGTACTGGCGGCCCAACGGACGAAAGTTCAGGCCCTATGCCAATGGCGTGTTGGAGCTGTAAAAGCCCAGACGTAGCACGTGTTATCGAAGAGCGTGGCGAAGACGGTTACTTTGAAGGTAAATGGGCACGTCTTGGCAACGAGATTGTGAATCCTATTGGCTGTGCAGACTGTCACGATACCCAAAGCGAAGGCTTTAAAAATGGTGAGCCAGCACTGAAGGTGACGCGTCCTTATGTTGAACGTGCGTTCGATGCGATTGGTAAGAAGTTTGAAGACCAAGGTCGCTTAGATCAACAAGCTTCCGTTTGTGCTCAATGTCATGTGGAATACTACTTCACAGGGCCAACAAAAGGCGTGAAATTCCCTTGGGACAAAGGGACTCGTGTTGAGCAAATGGAAGAGTATTACGATGGAATCGGCTTTAAAGATTGGACGCACAAAGTATCTAAAGCACCAATGCTAAAGGCTCAGCACCCAGGTTACGAAACTTGGCGTGAAGGCATCCACGGTAAGAACAAAGTCGTTTGTGCTGACTGTCATATGCCGAAAGTGACCAAAGAAGATGGCACCGTTTATACCGACCATAAAGTGGGTAACCCATTCGACCGCTTCGAAGATACCTGTGCAAACTGTCACACTCAATCTAAAGAGACCATGCTTAACATCGTTTCAAGCCGTAAAGCGCAAGTGCTGAACATGAAGCTGACTGCTGAGAAACAAATCGTAGCCGCTCACTTTGAAGCTGGCGCAGCATGGGAAGCAGGCGCAACAGAACAAGAGATGGAGCCCATCCTACAAGATATCCGTCACGCTCAATGGCGCTGGGATTACGCGATCGCATCTCACGGTGTTCACATGCACGCACCTGAAGTAGCCCTAGAGGTTCTTGGAACGGCGGTTGACCGCGCAGCAGACGCGCGAACTAAGATTGTTCGTCTACTTGCGAAGAAAGGCATTACCGATCCAATCGAGATTCCAGATATCTCAACCAAAGAAGCCGCTCAGAAAGCGCTAGGAATGGACATGGATAAGATGAATGCTGAGAAGCAACACTTCTTAGACACCGTGGTTCCTAAGTGGGAAGAGCAAGCTGAAAAGCGTGAAGCCAACTACGAATACTAGTTTCTTCAAATAGACCAATAAGATAAAACCAGTCACACTGTAAAGGTGTGGCTGGTTTTTTAGATTTGGGCGCACTCAACCGTCCCAATTTCACATTACCTTTTAGCTAATTCAAGGAACAAAGAATGAAGCACTTACTTTCGCTTTCGGCATTATGCATCGCATTAACAAGTTCAGGACTTCACGCCTCAGAACGAGCAGAAACAGGGTGGGAAATGATTGAGGAAGGTGCGCTGGTCGTTGATGTCAGGACACCAGGAGAGTTCAAGCAAGGTCATCTGGACAATGCGATTAACTACCCTCTTTCTGAGGTCGCAACACACTTTGCCAACATAAATAAAGACCAGCCAATCGTGTTGTATTGCCGCAGTGGTAATCGCTCAGGACAAGCCTATCAATTCTTACAAGCTCAAGGGTTTACTCAAATCCACAACGCAGGTGGCCTGATTGAAATGCAGGAAAGTAAATAGCCAAAGGCTAACGATTAACGACTAGCGATTGGGCCAAGCTTAACGGATCATCTGTTTGGCTTGGTTGATCGAGTGGATAATAGAAACACGATCAATCCCCTTCTGATTAGAGTCGAGAATTTGAGTCCAAGCATCGATCGCTTGTTGATAGCGCATACTGATGAAGTGATCGGTCGCGATTAACATCAAGGCCGTTCGATCGTTCGGATCAAGATCCATAGATTGCTCTAGCAGTTTGTTGACGTCATCACTCATCGCTTGTGAACTGAGATAATAAAGTGAGGTAGCTTTAGCGGCATACAAGCCTGAAGGCGCTTGAGGGTCTAAGCGAATCGCGTAGTCGTAACAGGTAAACGCCGCATCAAACTCCCCTTTCTGCATATAAACACCACCAAGCTTAAACCAAAGATCTGATTGATTAGGGTCTTGCTCCAAGCTCTGCTGAAGTTCATTTTGGAAATCTGTTGTTGTATAGCTGCTGTCGTCACTTGAAGTAAGTTGAGGGGCTTCTTGTTTCATCTGAGACCAAACCAGAATGCTGACTAATATCGCCACACATGAAATAAGGAGGTTGCTTTTCAGATGACTGGTCTTTCTGTTTGATGCGATCACGATTGCCACTAGAAATAGGCTCATTAGCAGCAAAGCAATCAGTAACCAGATATCCATTCCACTCTCCTTTCATTGACGCTTTACTGTACCTTTTTCTCACTAAAACAATATTGATCGAGGTTTAGCTATTGGCTTTTACACAAGTCACAGCCAAATTTTAGGTAATAAAAAACCGAGCACAATGGCTCGGCTTTTTGTCTCAACTTCTATTTATAGAAGTGAAAGATTACTCAGTGTCTTGCTCGCTATCAGAAGCGTCTGATGCTTGCTCTTCACTTGATTCAGAAACGACTGCTGCTTCAGCGTTTGCTACTTCAGCTTCGCCTTCAACAACCTCAGCTTCTTCTACTTCGTCGATACGTTGTAGACCTACAACATTCTCGTCGTCAGAAGTACGAATCAGTGTTACACCTTGAGTGTTACGACCAACTTGGCTTACTTCCGCAACGCGAGTACGTACTAGCGTACCTGCGTCGGTGATCATCATCATTTCGTCGCCTTCTTCAACTTGAACAGCGCCAACAACTGGGCCATTACGTTCAGAGACTTTGATAGATACCACACCTTGCGTTGCACGGCCTTTCGTTGGGTATTCAGCTAGTTCAGTACGCTTACCGTAACCGTTTTGAGTCACAGTTAGGATATCGCCTTCGTTAGAAGGAACAATCAACGATACTACTTGATCGTCTTCTGGAAGCTTCATACCACGAACACCAGAGGCAGTACGGCCCATTGCACGTACTTTGTCCTCGTTAAAACGAACAACTTTGCCCGATTTAGAGAACAGCATGATGTCGCTATCACCGTTAGTGATGTCAACGCCAATCAGTGAATCATCGTCACGTAGGTTAACTGCAATTAGGCCGTTAGCACGTACGTTTGCGAACTGATCCAGTGATGTCTTCTTAACAGTACCGTCACCCGTTGCCATGAAGATGAATTTCTCGTTAGAGAACTCAGAAACAGGCAGGATAGCCGTGATACGCTCACCTTCTTCTAGAGGAAGAATGTTAACGATAGGCTTACCACGAGCAGTACGACTTGCTAATGGCAGTTGGTAAACTTTCAGACGGTATGTCTTACCACGAGTAGAGAAACATAGGATGTTATCGTGAGTATTAGCAACAAGCAGACGCTCAATGTAATCCTCATCTTTCATCTTAGTTGCACTCTTACCTTTACCACCACGACGCTGAGCTTCGTAGTCGCTTAGGATTTGGTACTTAACGTAACCTGCGTTAGAAAGCGTTACTACAACGTCTTCTTGAGCAATCAGCTCTTCCATGTCGATGTCATGAACTGCCGCTGTGATTTCTGTACGACGCTCGTCGCCATAGATTTCACGTACTGCTTCAAGTTCTTCACGGATAACTTCCATCAAACGCTCAGTGCTTGCAAGAATGTGCATTAGCTCAGCGATTTCTTCTAGAAGGGCTTTGTACTCGTCTAGAATCTTCTCGTGCTCAAGGCCTGTTAGGCGGTGAAGACGAAGTTCTAGAATTGCTTGTGCTTGTGTTTCCGTTAGGAAGTATTGACCATCGCGGATGCCGTATTGGTCTTCTAACCAATCAGGACGAGCTGCGTCAGTACCTGCACGCTCAAGCATTGAAGCAACGTTACCAAGATCCCAACCACGAGACACTAAACCAACTTTAGCTTCTGCTGGTGTTGGCGCGCTCTTGATCAGTTCAATGATTTCATCAATGTTAGCAAGTGCTAGAGACAATGCTTCAAGGATGTGTGCACGGTCGCGTGCTTTCTTCAATTCGAAGATAGTACGACGAGTCACAACTTCGCGACGGTGGTCTACGAAGCACTTAAGCATGTCTTTGATGTTGAACAACTGTGGTTGACCGTTATTCAACGCAACCATGTTGATACCGAAAGTCGTTTGCAGTTGAGTTTGAGCGTATAGGTTGTTAAGAACCACTTCGCCTACTGCATCACGCTTACATTCAATAACAATACGCATACCGTCTTTATCAGACTCGTCACGCAGTGCACTGATGCCTTCTACTTTCTTATCTTTAACCAGTTCAGCAATCTTCTCGATCAAACGAGCTTTGTTTACTTGGTAAGGGATCTCAGTAACGATAATGGTTTCTTTACCATTCTTCTCTACTTCGATATCCGCTTTTGAACGCATGTAAACCTTACCGCGGCCAGTCTTGTAAGCATCTACGATGCCTTTACGACCACTGATAAGTGCTGCTGTTGGGAAGTCAGGACCAGGGATATAGTCCATTAGCTCATCAATAGTGATATCTTCATTATTGATAAATGCTAAACAGCCATCAACAACTTCACCAAGGTTATGTGGTGGGATGTTGGTAGCCATACCTACTGCGATACCAGAAGCACCGTTTACCAATAGGTTAGGAATTTTTGTAGGAAGTACTGCTGGAATTTGTTCTGTACCATCGTAGTTCGGTACGTAATCCACAGTTTCCTTATCAAGGTCAGCCAGGAGCTCGTGAGCAATTTTCGCCATACGAACTTCGGTATAACGCATTGCAGCCGCGGAGTCGCCATCGATAGAACCAAAGTTACCTTGGCCATCAACTAGCATGTAACGCAGTGAGAACGGTTGCGCCATACGAACAATAGTATCGTATACAGCACTATCACCATGTGGGTGGTATTTACCGATTACATCACCTACTACACGAGCAGACTTTTTATATGGTTTGTTCCAATCATTACCTAGTACATTCATCGCGAACAAAACGCGGCGGTGTACAGGTTTTAGGCCATCACGCACATCTGGAAGGGCACGACCAACGATGACGGACATCGCGTAGTCTAGGTATGAACCTCTAAGCTCATCTTCAATATTTACGGGCGTGATCTCTTTCGCTAGATCGCTCATAGAGCCATTTTCCCTCTATAGTCAGATCGTATTTTTGAATACGTATAAGACCGAAAAATATAACACAAATTTACCTACGGAGGCATCACTTTCCCTCTCCTTTTACCATCTTGTGACCCTTGTAGCCAATCAATTGATGAGAAATTGCACCTCCGCATCATATCTTGCTGAAACATGGTCACTTTACATCCAATAAACTAGCAAAATTGTAGATCTTCTGGTCAGAGCGAAAAGGCAAGTTATAATGCCTGCAATTTCATGGATGCATTATTTAACTTGGAAATGCCGATTATGACTAAATCACAGAACGTAGACCCAGCAGAAATCAAAAAATTCGAAGACATGGCGTCGCGCTGGTGGGATCTGGAAGGCGAGTTTAAGCCTCTACATCAAATCAACCCACTGCGCCTAAATTACGTGCTAGAAAAGACCGAAGGTTTATTTGGTAAGAAAGTCCTCGATGTTGGCTGCGGTGGCGGCATTTTGGCTGAAAGCATGGCTGTTGAGGGCGCAGTAGTCACTGGCCTAGATATGGGTAAAGAACCGCTAGAAGTGGCACGTCTTCACGCATTGGAAACTGGCACCAAGCTCGATTATATCCAGAGCACCATCGAAGACCATGCAGAACAGAATCCACAAACTTACGATGTGGTGACATGTATGGAAATGCTAGAGCACGTTCCTGATCCACAATCTGTGATTAGTGCATGTTCAAAATTAGTGAAACCGGGTGGTCACGTGTTCTTCTCTACCTTGAACCGTAACTTCAAATCTTACCTGTTCGCTATTGTTGGTGCAGAAAAGCTACTTAAGATTGTTCCTGAGGGCACTCATGAGCACGAGAAGTTCATTCGCCCTGCAGAACTTATCAAGATGGTCGATAACACTCCGCTGCAAGAACTAGGGATTACAGGGCTGCACTACAATCCTCTTACGGACACTTATCGTTTAGGCACAAATGTAGACGTAAACTACATCGTCCACACGCAAAACTTTGGCTAAAAAATATCGGTAGCCCTACCGTAAAACCTTTTGTAAAAAAGACGAATGAAAAGAGTTGCAATTACCATAACTTTGCGACTTTTTTCAGTCTGAATTTCGTGCGCTAGCTTCCATTTTGACCACCTCGATTTAAATTTAATCGCCTAAAATCAATCGCCCATTTTGGCCAAAGATCAAGGAATTTTTTTTTATGGGCGTGCAAAAATAAAGCATCATTAAAAGCCGACTTTTATACAATCAAGTCACATATAACCTCATCAGTTAGTGGTCACTTACAGTTTTTTTTCAATCCACCACTTATCCACAAGCAACCCCATTTCTTTACCTTGAAAAATATCAGTTGTAGCACTATCTTGTAACCCAACAAACAAATGACCCCTATATGTTGTGTTTGAACTACAATGTATGGGTAGACCAAGATCACAAAGCCGAAACGTAATTTACAAAAATTACACAGAAATACACAAAAACACGGCCTTGTTCAGTTTTGTTAGGGAAATTAAGCAGAATGAACCAACAACTTACTGTTACCAAGCGTAACGGGCGCAAAGAAACGATCGATCTAGAGAAGATCCATCGCGTGATTACATGGGCAGCTGAAGGCTTGCACAATGTTTCTGTATCACAAGTAGAATTGAAAGCTCACATTCAGTTTTACGATGGCATCACCACTACTGACATTCATGAAACTATCATCAAGTCAGCAGCGGATTTAATCTCTGAAGAGACTCCTGATTACCAATATCTAGCAGCACGTCTGTCTGTATTCCACCTACGTAAAAAAGCGTACGGCGAATACGAGCCGCCTGCACTGTATGACCACGTTGCAAAACTGGTTGATATGGGTAAATACGATAGCCACCTTATGGAAGATTACACGAAAGCTGAATTCGAAGAGCTTGACGAGTACATCGACCACAAACGTGACTTAGACTTCTCTTACGCAGCGGTTAAGCAGCTCGAAGGTAAATACTTCGTGCAAAACCGTGTAACGAAAGAAATCTACGAGAGTGCTCAGTTCCTTTACATTTTAGTTGCTGCGTGTCTATTCGCTAAATACCCGAAATCGACTCGTCTTGACTACATCAAACGTTTTTACGACGCATCGTCTACGTTTAAGATTTCTCTACCTACACCGATCATGTCTGGTGTACGTACGCCTACTCGTCAATTCAGTTCTTGTGTACTGATCGAGTGTGGTGACAGCCTTGATTCAATCAACGCGACAGCAAGCTCAATTGTTCGTTACGTATCTCAACGTGCTGGTATTGGTATCAACGCAGGTCGTATCCGTGCGCTTGGTTCTGAAATCCGTAATGGTGAAGCGTTCCACACAGGCTGTATCCCTTTCTACAAATACTTCCAAACAGCAGTAAAATGTTGTTCTCAAGGTGGTGTTCGTGGCGGTGCAGCAACGGTATTCTACCCACTATGGCACGGTGAAGTTCAGTCTCTATTAGTACTGAAAAACAACCGCGGCGTTGAAGAGAACCGAGTTCGTCACATGGATTACGGCGTACAGCTGAACAAGCTTATGTACTCTCGCCTAGTTCAGGGTGGCAACATCAGCCTGTTCTCACCTTCAGACGTACCTGGCCTTTACGATGCGTTCTTCGAAAACCAAGACCGTTTTGAAGAGCTATACGTTAAGTACGAAAACGATCCTTCAGTGAAGCGTGAAACGGTTAAAGCCGTTGAGCTTTTCTCTCTGCTAATGCAAGAGCGTGCTTCTACTGGTCGTATCTACATTCAGAACGTTGACCACTGTAATACACACAGCCCGTTTGATTCTGAAGTAGCACCTGTTCGTCAATCGAACCTATGTCTAGAAATCGCGCTTCCTACTAAGCCACTTTCTAACGTAGAAGATGACGAAGGCGAAATTGCACTATGTACGCTTTCAGCATTCAACCTTGGCGCAATCAATGAACTGGACGACCTAGCAGAGCTTTCTGAACTGGTTGTTCGTGCACTTGATGCATTGCTTGATTACCAAGACTACCCACTTCCAGCAGCACGCAAGTCGACAATGAACCGTCGTACTCTAGGTGTGGGTGTCATCAACTACGCATACTACCTAGCGAAAAACGGCGTGAAGTACTCTGATGGCAGCGCAAACAGTCTGACTCACCGTACTTTTGAAGCAATTCAATACCACTTGTTAAAAGCGTCTGTTGAACTGGCGAAAGAACAAGGCCGTTGCCCATCTTTCCACGAGACCAACTACGCGAAAGGCCTACTGCCAATCGATACTTACAAGAAAGATATCGACTTAGTATGTGAAGAGCCACTGCACTACGATTGGGACACGCTACGCGAAGAGATCATGGAGCACGGTCTGCGTAACTCTACGCTAACAGCGCTTATGCCTTCTGAGACATCGTCTCAAATCTCGAACGCGACTAACGGTATCGAGCCACCACGTGGTTACGTATCAGTGAAAGCATCGAAAGACGGCATCCTTAAGCAAGTGGTTCCAGATTTCCTAAATCTTAAAGAGAACTACGAGCTACTTTGGAACATTGGTTCTAACGACGGTTACCTACACCTAGTGGGTATCATGCAAAAATTCGTTGACCAAGCTATCTCTGCAAACACTAACTATGACCCAAGTGTTTACGACAGCGGTAAAGTACCAATGAAGAAGCTGCTTCAAGACCTACTAACAGCGTACAAGTACGGTGTTAAGACGCTTTACTACCATAACACTCGTGATGGTGCTAAAGACGACCAAGGCGATGCAGTTCAAGTGCCGGAAGAAGATTGTGAAGGCGGCGGTTGTAAGATCTAAACCGCAATAAACATTAAGACCCCAGAGAAGAGTTATCTTCTCTGGGTTTAAAGCATTAACAGGGCCCGTTTTATTACGGGTCTTTAAAGGATTTGAGGCATTTATGGCTTACAGTACTTTTTCTCAGCAAAAAAATGACCAACTAAAAGAACCAATGTTCTTGGGTCAGTCGGTAAACGTTGCACGTTACGACCAACAAAAATTCGAAATCTTCGAAAAGTTGATCGAGAAGCAGCTTTCTTTCTTCTGGCGTCCAGAAGAAGTAGACGTATCTAGCGACCGTATCGACTACAACAAGCTTCCTGAGCATGAAAAGCACATTTTCATCTCTAACTTGAAGTACCAAACGCTTCTAGATTCTATCCAAGGCCGCAGCCCTAACGTTGCCCTACTTCCACTGGTATCTCTACCAGAAGTTGAAACTTGGATTGAGACTTGGTCTTTCTCTGAAACGATTCACTCTCGTTCTTACACACATATCATCCGTAACATCGTCAATGATCCAGGTGTAGTATTCGACGACATCGTTGAAAACGAAGAGATCCTGAAGCGTGCGAAAGACATCGCGTTTTACTACGATGATTTAATCAAGCTGACGGCTGACTACCACCGCTACGGTGAAGGCAACCACAACATCAACGGCGAAGACGTTAAGATTTCACTTCACGACCTGAAGAAGAAGCTTTACGTATGTCTAATGTCTGTAAACGCACTGGAAGCGATTCGTTTCTACGTGAGTTTTGCATGTTCATTCGCATTCGCTGAGCGTGAGCTAATGGAAGGTAACGCGAAGATCATCAAGCTAATCGCTCGTGATGAAGCCCTTCACCTTACTGGTACACAGCACATGATCAACTTGCTACGCAATGGTCAAGATGATTTTGAATTCATGCAGATCGCTGAAGAGTGTAAGCAAGAGTGTTTCGACCTATTCAAAGAAGCGGCTGAGCAAGAGAAAGAGTGGGCAGAATACCTATTCAAAGATGGCTCTATGATTGGTCTGAACAAAGACATTCTTTGCCAATACGTTGAGTACATTACCAACATCCGTATGCAGGCTGTTGGCCTAGGTACGGCTTACCCAGCAGCAACGTCGAACCCAATTCCATGGATCAACGCTTGGTTGTCTTCAGATAACGTTCAAGTTGCTCCACAAGAAGCAGAAATCAGTTCTTACCTAGTTGGCCAAATCGACAACGAAGTAAAAGCTGACGACTTTGAAGGATTTGAGCTGTAATGCCAACAATCACAATCAACAAACTGACTTCAATTGAATCTAACCCTTCAAACACTCTGTTGGAAACAATGGAACAAGCTGGGTTAGAGCCAGAATACAACTGCCGAGATGGTCACTGTGGCGCTTGCCGCTGCACGTTGGATTCTGGTGAGGTCGAGTACGTTGGTTTTGCTATGGCTTACACGCAAGGTAATGAGATATTGCCTTGTATCTGTAAAGCAAAGACTGAGCTATCGCTGAGTAACGTTATTCATAGAAACAAGCAAAAACGCGCATAAGCCAGCTGGCTTTAGGTCACTTTGTTCGAATATCGTCAATAAGAATCAAAAAAGGGTCCGCTTCCTTTAGGAATGCGGACCCTTTTCTATTTATGTCTTTAGGTATCTAAAGCGACTCGTCTATCACTCAACCAAATCTTCCTGTTGGCTTGTGTCATACAAAGCCAAACGTTTATTGCTGAGTCAGGTTAAGAGTCACAGAGCCAATATAACAAGCGCTTCGGCACTCTCCACAGCCGTTACACTTATCTTTGTCCACTGTAGGCAACTCTCCTACTTCGATGTGTATTGCACCAGCTGAACACGCCGTTTGGCATGCTGAACAGTCCATTTGCATGTAATTATTGCAGCTATCCGCAAAGCTCGGCTTGAGGTCGATATAAGGCGTGACCGTTGGATGAAGTGCGCCGGTCGGACACACTTCAGTGCATTTGTTACACATAGAACAACTGTTGTAATCCAAATTCAGCAGCGCACTGCCCTCTAGCACCTCAATAACGCTATTTGGACACGATTGTTCACACAATCCACAACCGTCGCAAAGACGCTCAAACAGCACCTCATCGACCGCTCTTGGCGGTCTTGCATGCAAGCGCTGTGATATCTCTTCATAATTCGCGGCTGCTTTAACCGGTTTAGAAAGTCGAGTTAAGAAACCGCGTCTATTTGAATTTATTTGTTCAGACATTAGTCGATATATAACTTTTTAGTAGCAACGTTTAAATTATATTCAGATATTAAGTACTTAAACCAATCTATTACATCAACCGATAGCTTTTTATAAAAAGATAACTCTGATGCTTTATTTAGTTTTTCTAAATAAACAGAAGACCAAGTTAATAAGTGACCCTCAAGTAATTCACCAGCTGAATTAATATTATTTTCTAACAAATACGCATGAGCGAATAACATTAAACCAAATTGATCTTCCGGCTCTCTTAACCCAGTGTCTAATTCAATCTGATTCAATTCTAAAAACTGGCGATACTCAACCGTAGAAGCACCAAACACAACGCGGTCTTTATCTAGGTACACAGAACCCCAAGGCGGAGCTGGCATATCTCCAACGCCTTCAAACAGGCGGCTGAACTCTGCTGCGAGCGCATCTTCGTCTTCGCTTCTTAATGCCTGCAAGCATTCTTCAGAGAGTACTTCGCTCTCAACCAAAGCTTCGACAATGGTGATTAACTGTTCTTTACTTGTCGCTTGATAAAATAGCGAACCCAACAATTTATGCGTATCGATAATCATTATTATTTATACCGTTATAGGTTTAAAGATAATTATATTAATTAACTCATTTCATTCTTTGATCTATTTTATACATTCAATTCATAAACTTTAAATTCCACACTTATTTGATGCCAATCAATCAATAATTCGAAATAAATACATAAAGAACAAACTACCTATAAAGTGCTAGCTATCAATAGTAAAAGGCATCTTAGAATGACGAATAAGAAAGAATCTGGGGTAATGAATCTTACTCGAAGAGGCTTCATGAAAGCTTCCTCTGCAGTAGGTAGTGCAGCTGCACTTGCGGGCGGTATCGCTTTACCTTTCAAATCCAAACCAGTAGCGGCTGCGGTTGCTGAGAATGTGGATGAGAAAATCGTGTGGAGTGCATGTACAGTAAACTGTGGCTCTCGCTGCCCACTGCGTATGCATGTACAAAACGGTGAAATCAAATACGTAGAAACAGACAACACAGGCACTGACGAATACGGTCATCACCAAGTTCGTGCGTGTCTACGTGGTCGCTCGATGCGCCGCCGTGTTTATAACCCAGATCGCCTAAAGTACCCAATGAAACGTGTGGGTAAACGTGGTGAAGGTAAGTTTAAGCGTATTAGCTGGGAAGAGGCTTATGATGAAGTCGCTGGCACCATGCAACGCCTTATCAAAGACTACGGTAACGACACCATCTACCTAAACTACGGTACTGGTACGCTGGGCGGTACAGTAACTAAGTCTTGGCCACCAGCTCAAACGCTGATTGCTCGTCTAATGAACTTAAGTGGTGGTTACCTAAACCATTACGGTGACTACTCAACAGCGCAAATCACGAAAGGCTTGAGCTACACCTACGGCGGTTGGGCAAACAACAACTCTTTCTCTGATTTAGAGAACACTAAACTTAACATTCAGTTTGGTAACAACCCTGCTGAGACACGTATGTCTGGTGGCGGTCTGATCCACCACTACGTAGAGAGCAAAAACAAATCGAACGCAAGAACGATCATCATCGACCCTCGCTACACCGATACTGCCGGTGGTCGTGAAGATCAATGGATCCCAATTCGTCCTTCTACCGATGCTGCGTTGGTTGCCGGCCTTGCACACGTGATGATCACGGAAGACCTTGTCGACCAACCGTTCCTAGACAAATACTGCGTAGGTTACGACGAGAAAACTCTGCCTGCATCAGCGCCTAAAAACAGCGACTACAAATCTTACATCCTAGGTTTAGGTGAAGATGGCGTAGAGAAAACACCAGAGTGGGCTTCTAAGATCACGGGTATTCCAGTTGATACTATCGTGAAGCTTGGTCGTGAGATGGGCACAGCAAAACCGTGTGCTATCCACCAAGGTTGGGGGTTACAACGTACTGCGAACGGTGAGCTAGCTTGTCGTGCAATCGCAATGCTGTCGCTACTCACCGGTTCTGTGGGTGTATCAGGCGGTTCAACAGGTGCTCGTGAAAGTGACATCAACATTCCGTTTGTGCGCTTCCCTACTGTGCCAAACCCAGTTGAAACGTCTATTTCAATGTTCATGTGGACAGACGCGATTTACCGTCACCATGAAATGACCGACATCACTGATGGTGTTCGCGGTGCAGAGCGCCTTAAGAACCCAATCAAAATGATCTGGAACTACGCAGGTAACTGCATCATCAACCAACACTCAGACATCAACAAGACTCACGCGATTCTTCAAGATGAAAGTGCGTGTGAAATGATTGTCGTGGTTGATAACCATATGACTTCTTCAGCGAAATACGCCGATATCATCCTTCCAGACTTAACAACGTCTGAGCAAGACGACTGGTGTATGGACGGTAAAGCGGCGAACATGCCTTACTTCATCTACGCGCAGAAAGCGATTGAGCCTCAGTTTGAAGCGAAATCTATCTACGAGATGTGTACTCAGCTTGCAAAACGCATGGGCGTAGAAAAAGAGTTCACCGAAGGCCGTACTCAAGAGCAATGGATTGAGCACCTTTACGCAGAAACTCGTAAGAACGATCCAACACTGCCAACCTTCGAAGAGATGAAAGAGCTGGGTATCTACAAACGTAGCTACGACCACCACTACATCGCTTACGAAGACTTCCGCAAAGATCCTGAAGCGAACCCACTGACTACACCAAGTGGCAAGATTGAGATCTACTCAGAGCAACTGGCTGATATCGCGAAGACTTGGAAGCTGAAAGAAGACGAAGTGATTCACCCACTTCCGATTTACGCGGACTCTTTCGAAGGTCATAACGACCCACTAGCAGAGAAGTACCCACTTCAGCTAACCGGTTTCCACTACAAGGCTCGTACTCACTCGACTTACGGCAACGTTGCAGAAATCAAAGCAGCAGCACCGCAAGAGTTGTGGATCAACCCAATCGATGCAAAAGAACGTGGTATTGATAGCGGCGACATGGTGAGTATTTTCAACGACCGTGGCGAAGTACATATTCCAGCGAAAGTGACACCTAGGATTCTTCCTCGAGTTGTCGCACTAGGCGAAGGTGCATGGTACGCACCAGATGGTCAGAAGATCGACCATGCAGGCTCTATCAACGTGCTGACGACTCAGCGCCCGAGCCCACTTGCTAAGGGTAACCCTCAGCATACAAACCTAGTTCAAATCAAAGCGCTAAAGAAAGCATAAGGTAGGTTGGAATGAAACAATACGGCTTTTACATTGATTCAAGTAAATGCACGGGTTGTAAAACCTGTCAGCTTGCTTGTAAAGATTATAACGATCTAGACATCAAAACGAACTACCGTCGCGTATACGAATATGCCGGTGGTGGCTTCACTCAAGATGGTGATACCTGGGTTCAGAAAGATGTCTTTTCTTACTACCTATCTATCGCTTGTAACCACTGTACTAACCCAGCGTGTGTGAAAGTGTGTCCTTCGGGCGCAATGCACAAACGTGATGAAGACGGTTTGGTTGTGGTTGATGAGAGCGTATGTATTGGTTGTCAGCACTGTAGCAATGCGTGTCCTTACGGCGCACCACAATACAATGCTAAGAAAGGTCATATGACGAAATGCGATGGTTGTTACCAACGTGTTTCTGAAGGCAAACAGCCTATCTGTGTTGAGTCTTGCCCACTTCGTGCATTGGAGTTTGGTGAAATCAATACACTTCGCGAGAAGTACGGCTCTGGTGCGGATGTGGCTCCACTGCCATCTTCAACAGAAACGCTACCAAACATCGTGATTAAGCTGAACAAAAACGCGAAGCCGACTGGCGATACCAGCGGTCACCTAGCAAACCCGAAGGAGGTGTAAGATGATTTTTCATGAGTGGTCTTTAATCTTCTTTACGGTGCTGGCGCAAACTGCGGTTGGTGGTTACTTACTGATTGGCGCACGTGCACTGGTACTTGGTCATGACGAAGAGAAGCTGAACAGCTACAAGGTTCCAATGTTTATCCTATGGGTACTGATGGGTCTTGGCTTCATGTTCTCGACAACGCACCTTGGCTCTCCACTGCGCGCGTTTAACGCTTTTAATCAGCTAGGTTCGGCTTGGTTGTCTAACGAAGTGTTCTTCGGTGCGGCATTCTTCGCTGTCGGTGGCCTGCAATGGTTACTGTCGGTAGTCAAGAAAGGTGGCGTTGCTATCCAGAAAGCACTGATGGTTGGCGCGATGGTACTGGGTGTTATCTTCATGTACGCGATGATCAACGTATACATGATCAACACAGTACCGACGTGGGACAACATCTACACACCACTGAGCTTCATCATGACGATGGTTGTGGGTGGCTTGCTGTTATCTCAGTTCGTGATTGTATTCGCAAACGACAGCCGCTTTACGGTTGACCGTAACATCACCATGTTGGCTGTTATCGCTGTTGCTATCAGCTTGCTTGTGACAGTAGGAAAACTGAACCTAATCGGAGACATCCAAACTTCAGCGGCAAAAGCGTCTGAGTTAGTCGATGGTTTAGGTAGCTATGTGATTCTTCAAGTGGCACTGCTAATGGCAAGCTTGTTGATTTGGATTCTACCTATGCTGAACAAAGCAAAAGTGAACCCAGTTAACCTTGGCTTAGCACTAGTATTGTTCTTGGCTTCAGAGTTAATCGGCCGTGGTTTGTTCTACAGCCTACATATGACAAGCGGTTTGTAATCGAGTTCTTACAGACATGAGTTGCGTGTAAACATCGCTGCTTGTTTGGTTATCTAGAAGGCTAGATAAACAAAAGGCCCAACACCTATTTAGATGTTGGGCCTTTTTATTTCGTTTTTTCTAGCGTTTTTAATACAGACTTAGCGAGTTCGCTTACATCGTTAGCTTACATCGTTAGCTTACATAGCTACTTAATGATAGCCGCTGGAATAAACATGTCTTTTAATCGCTTAACCGAAGAATAAGTACCAAACATCGGTTTGTTATCTAAATGCCTTCTCAGCATATCGGCGGCAACGGTCTTAATCACGTTGCGTTGGTCTTCACGCGAGTACTGACGATAAAACTCAAGTACCTGCCCCCACTCGCCTGCTTCAGTCGACAATGCAACGCTGAATGTGTTGCCTTCCAGCTTACCAGTCACCAAAGCCAATTCAGTTCCGCACTTATCTCTTGTTGCTCCAGCCAGCGCAAAGGTCGCGGCTAATGGATCGCTCTTTTCAAGTTCGCTCTCTTTTGGCTCAGCCATCACCCATGAGTGTCCGAAGCAATCTTCTATCTGCTCATTCAATTGCAGCCACGCTGACAGTGAACCTTTGGTCGACACTTCAGACACAGATAACGTCTTCTTTTTTTCCGCCATGATGTGTCCAATATGGTCAATCATCGGCTCATCAACACTAACGACATTACTCTCTAGCAGCTTGTAAACCATCTGCAGAAGCTTAACGCGAGTTTCTAAGTCTGCCTTAGGACCAAACAGTTTGACCTCAATGAACGGCAGATAAGAGCGATAACCAAGTTCATAACCTTCTGGCAGCTTTAGTTGATCCAAAACATCAGAGATACCGGACTCAGACAAACCAAACGTAAACAGTCGACTGCATTCAGAGGCAACCACTTGAGGGTAGGTACACGACAAGTCAGGAAGAATCTCAAACGTCACCATGCGCTTGAATTCACTTGGTACACCCGGCGTGAAATAGAAAGTCGCATCGTTAATTTTCAGTTTGAAGCCACAAGCCGTCCCCACAGGGTTATCGACAATCTCTGAACTCGCAGGTAACAAAGCTTGTTTAAGGTTGCTGTCTGGCATTGGCATGCCACGTCCAGAGAACATCTCTTCCATACGAGCAAGCCATTCAGGGAACATGACGAGTTTCTGCTCGGAAGCAGCTGCAGCGGCGGCAGCACTCATATCATCGGTTGTCGGGCCTAAACCACCATTAACGATAACCACATCATAGTTAAAGCTCAGCATCAGCAGTTCTTCAACAAGAGCATTCATTTGATCACCCACAGTTGAGCGCTTAGCAAGCGCAAAACCATGCTGATAAAACTCAGCAGACATCCAAGCTGCGTTTGTATCTACAATGTCTCCATGAAGAACTTCTTCACCTGTGCTTAACATTGCGATTTTCGTCATATTTCTATCCCTTGTTGTCATAAAAAGACACTGCATTATTTACAAACTGGTCTATGGTTGAATTTGGAGCAATTCGCCTTTTCACTAATATTAATAATGTTAAACCTAAGGTTTTCTTAGGAAAAGCTATAAAAATTATTAGTTCCCTAAATCAGGCATTTAATAGATAATTGTGACCCTGATCAATTCCAAACTTTCTCATGGAGACCCTTGTGGCCAAATCACCGTTACTAGCAAAGGTTACTGCCGCATTTTCAATGCTAATGTCAGTTAACTCGGTTGCAAGCCAATACGACTTCGACCAGCCAATCAACCTTTCTTACTCGGATGAATGTGCTCAAGATTACTGTTTTAATGACAACTTGTACACCTACAAGCCTAGTACCAATTACGCACTGAGCGAATCGAGTGATGAGTACGACTTCTCAATCCAACAACCAAAACACATGTTGGTGAGTCAGGAGAAAGATTGGGATTACCTAATGGGTCAAACCTACACCATTCTTGGCTTGAGTGTCGCGACAGTGGGTCTAATGACTCTGCTCCCTGAAAGTATTACTAAGTGGGATGATGACCAACGTGATATCAGCTCATTAGGTAAAAAGTGGAAAGATAACGTTTCTGCTGGTCCAACATGGGACCGTGACGAACACTTCCTAAACTACGTAATGCACCCATATTTCGGTGGTGTTTACTACACCGCAGCTCGACACGCAGGTTACGACGAGTTTGAGTCATTCTTATACTCTTGGACTATGTCGACGTTCTTCTGGGAATACGGCGTAGAAGCGTTTGCAGAAGTACCTTCATGGCAAGATCTCTTCATCACACCTTTCTTCGGTGCGGTTGTCGGTGAAATGATGCTAGAAGCAGAGCAGGATATCATTGCTTCAGGTGGCGAAGTGATGGGCTCTCAAACCATGGGTGATGTGTCGCTATTCTTCCTTAACCCTGTTGGACACATTCACTACTGGGTAAGTGACGCATGGGGCGGTGATGCAGAAGTTAACCTGAATACTAACCCTTGGTGGGATAACCAAGACGCTGCACGTTTTGCTTACGATGCTGGCGCACCATACGACTCTCAGTTTGTTGGTATGAACTTCAAAGTAACGTTCTAATTCGTCTCTAGTACTACTCAATATAAGTTATTGAGTATAAGTTGCTGAATCATCAATCACAGTGACAACTCTTCTAAAAAGCGGCTCTCTAGCCGCTTTTTTTGTGCCCTACTCTTCATTCTCTTTTTTTGCATCGAAGCTTAGTTTCAAAAATTGACCTAGGTCAAACATTGTTCGATGTAACCTTCTACACTGAAATTAAAGAACTTTATCGCGTGATATCAAACATTTAATTAGCAAAGAATAATTGAAACCTTGGGGGCTGATATGAACAGTACATTTATCGTAAACTTTATCGGAAAAGCATCACCAGCAACAATCAAACAGCTTGCTGCGGTTACTCACGAAAACGACGGCAAATGGCTCATCAGTAAAGTGAACTTTATTGAAGACCAAGTCGCAGGCGTACTAAAGGTTCAACTTCCAGCCATCAACGAATCGATTGTAAAAGAAGCGTTCAGCGCCAATCCAGATCTCATCGTGCAGTTTGTCGATTCCGATCATACACACAATGTTCAAGACACGGTCCATCACTTGAGACTCGACTCTAACGACCGAGCAGGTATCGTCAACGAAGTGACTCATGTATTGGATAGACAAGGAATCAGTATTCTCGATATGGATTGTCACCGCGTCTTTATCGCTGGTGGCGGCGGTGTTAGCTCAAGTCTATTCACATCAAAAATCGCCGTTAAGCTGCCAATCGAAGTACAGATCGACGACGTAGTTAATGAACTCGAAACGCTCAGTGAAGATACTCGTGTGATGATTGAAAGCTAAATAAACAAAATTAAAGAACAAAAAAGAGCAGCTCATTAGCTGCTCTTTGTATTGCTCTGAACTTGTGATTCAGTTACTTAACTGACCATTGTGATAATGAGCGTTTGAAGTCTTCATAGCCGAATTCATTTAGCTTCTGAACATCACCACTGCTACGTTCACAGTAGATTGAAGGCATTTTAAGGCCATTGAACCAGTTCAATTTCACCATTGTGTAACCCGCGCTGTCTAACAGATGCAGCTTTTGACCAATCTTAAGTGGCTCATCAAAGCTCGCTTCGCAGAACTGATCGCCCGCAAGACATGAACACGAACCAATCACGTAGTCATGGCTGCCTGTTTCTGATGCTTCCAATACTGATGCGGGCTCATTGTAGATAAGCGTGTCAAGGCGGTGCGCCTCAGTCGCTGAATCCACAATCGCTGTTTTCTTCACGTTCTCAACAATATCGACCACTGTCACAACTAGGTCGGTTGTTTTAGTGATGATCGCTTCACCCGGCTCAAGATACATCTGCACACCGTGCTTTTCAGAGAAGGCTTTCAGCGCAAGACCGAGTTTTTCGATGTCATAGCCAGGCCATGTGAAGAACACACCTCCGCCCATGCTCACCCAGTCCAACTTATCTAAGTGCTCACCAAACTGTTCTGAGATTGAATCAAGCAGGCCGATAAACGCATCGACGTCTTTGTTCTCACAGTTCATGTGGAACATCACACCATTAATCTCATCGAAAATTTCTGGTTTGATGTGGTCAGCTTGCACGCCCAAACGCGAGAATTGACGTGCTGGATTCGCCAAGTCTTGCCCTGCGTAGCTCACGCCCGGATTTAAACGTAAACCCAGTGAAGCTTTACCTTCAACAATATGACGGTAAGCAGCAAGTTGGCTTTGAGAGTTGAAGATCATCTTGTCGCAGATGTCAGCAACCTCTCTCACGTCATCTTCACTGTAGCCCACACTGTAAGCATGAGTTTCACCGCCAAAAGTTTCGTGACCTAATTTCACTTCATAAGGGCCAGAACTAGTAGTACCGTCTAGGTACGGTTTGATGATGTCAAACACGCCCCAAGTCGAGAAGCACTTAAGCGCAAGTACCAATTTCACACCTGAAATCTCTTTCAGTTGCTTGGCTTTTTCTAAGTTCGCAATCAACTTGTCTTCGTTGATCATGAAATATGGGGTTTTTAGTTCTTCTTTCTTAAACGTCATTTTTGTAAACACTCAAGCAGCATCTATAGATGGAAAGGTAAATTAACAATTTTGGTGTGATTTATTTTGATTTTGTCCTGTCCGAGCGCAGTGAGTTACAAAATAAAAATAAATGATACCAAAGCTTCAAGGCTATCATCATCGAAAAGGGAACAATCCATGTCCCCTTTAATTAGCAATCAAAACAAGAAATCAGTTCTTATTTTTTCAGCTCATGAATCACTGGAAGACCTTCGCCTGCTTCAAGCTCTTGAACATGCCAATCTAGACCAATTTCCGGCATAGTTGCTAGGAACGGATCTGGATTTAGCTGTTCCATGTTGAACACGCCTTTATCAGCCCATTCGCCACGGAAGAACTGAAGTGCAGCGGTAATCGCTGGAACACCAGTTGTGTAAGAGATCGCTTGGTGCTCTACGTCTTCGTAAGCCACTTCGTGGTCTGCGTTATTGTAGATGAATACGCTACGCTCTTTACCATCTTTCTTACCTTGAACCCAAGTACCGATACACGTTAAACCAGTGTAACCCGGAGCTAGAGATGTTGGATCCGGTAGTAGTGCTTTAAGAACATGCAGAGGCTGAACCACAGTACCATCGTGCAGTGTTAGCGGATCTGGGCTAAGAAGACCGATATCACGCATGCAGTTGAAGTAGTTCAAGTATGCATCACCAAAGCCCATCCAAAATTCGATACGCTTAGCTGGGATGAACTCTTTCATTGAACGAACTTCATCGTGCGCCATTGAGTAAACTTTGTGAGAACCACAGTTCGGGAATTCAAACTCAAGCATACGAGAGTGACAAGGTACTTGTTTCCACTCTTCATTTTCCCAGTAGAAAGAATCGCCTTGGATCTCAAGCATGTTGGTTTCTGGGTCAAAGTTTGTCGCAAACTTCTTGCCGTGGTCACCAGCATTCACATCCATTACATCAATTGAGTCAATCTCATCGAACAAGTGCTTAACCGCGTATGCAGCAAAGATTGATACCACACCTGGATCGAAACCAGCACCAAGAATACCTGTGATGCCTGCTTCAGCGAACTTCTCACGGTAGCCCCACTGCCAATCGTAAGCTTGTGGTACTTGTTGGCCTTCAGAACATAGGTCAACTGCTACCGATGTATCTAAATAAGAAACTTTAGATTGGTAACATGCTTCCATGATTGCCATGTTTACCCAAGGAGGACCAGCGTTGATCACTAGATCCGGCTGAACTTCTTTAATCAAAGCAACAAGCGCATCAACATCATCAGCGTCTACTGAACGTGCTTCTAGTTTCTTAGTTGAATCTTTAAGGTTGTTTTTGCCCTTGATAGATTCGATGATTTTTTCACACTTCGCGATTGTGCGAGAAGCGATTGTGATATCACCCAGTACTTCGTTATTTTGTGCTGCTTTGTGTGCAACAACCCAACCAACGCCGCCTGCACCAATTTGTAGAATAGCCATAGTATTAATTACCCTTGTTGTTCTGCTAGCTCAGTGGCTAGAGTTTGAATTTTGTTAATTAGAGATTTGAAATCTGATGTCTTTAGGCACGGATTCAAGATAGTGAATTTAAGCGCACTCTTACCATCCACGACCGTTTCACCGAGTACTGCAACACCACGAGTCAGCGCTTCCAGTCTTAGCGTTTGATTCAATTTGTCTAAATCTAGCTCGCCGTTTGCTGACGGCTTAGATCGGAACAGCACTGTTGATAGTGACGGCTCAGCAAGCAGTTCAAAATCGTCATGCTTCTGAATCAGGTCTGCAACTTGAAGCGTCTGCTCTAGGAGATGATCGTACATATCACCCAACTGCTTTGGCCCAACGCTTTGCATCGTCATGAAGACTTTCAATGCATCAAAACGCTTGGTGGTCGCAATAGACTTATCGACAAGATTTGGCAGCTCATCGTGCTCGCGATTCAAGTAGTCTGCGTGATGCAGTAGGAACTTAAAGTTCGCTTTGTCTTTCAGCAACACAGCACCACAGCTGATTGTTTGGAAGAACAACTTGTGGAAATCAACGCTCACTGAATCCGCTTTCTCGATGCCTTTCAGGCGAGCTTTATGGCTACTTAAGATAAGCGCGCCACCGTAAGCACTATCGACATGGAACCAAAGATCTTGTTGGTTGGCGATGTCAGCAATCGCTTCAAGGTCATCAATAGCACCGTGATCGGTCGTACCCGCAGTACCGACAACAGCAAAAGGAATCAACCCTTGTGCTTTAAGCGCTTTCACTTCTGTGTCTAGCAAGTCAGGTTTGATAGTGCCGTTTGCATTGGTGTCAACACAGCACACTGCCGCTTCGCCTAGCCCTAGTAGAGAGGCAGACTTTTGAACCGTGAAGTGCGATTTCTTTGAACATAAGATACGCAGCTTACTCGCGTATTCTGGTAAGCCAAGCTTTTGGATAGAATGACCATTGTGCTTATCCGCAACCCAGTCTCTCGCAAGCAATAAACCCATTAGGTTACTTTGCGTGCCGCCGCTGGTGAAAACACCGTCAGCTTGTGCGCCAAGTTGGTATTTTTCGCACATCCAATCCACCACACGCTGCTCAACATAAGTCGCAGCCGATGCTTGGTCCCATGAATCCATTGATTGATTCAACGCCGCGATAATCGATTCAGCTGCTACCGAAGCCATAAGAGGCGGAGTGTGAAGGTGTGCAATACAATCTGGGTGTTGCACGAAGATGGAGTTTGCAGCGACAAGGTCTGCAGTGCTATCTACAACATCAACCAAAGCGTGTTGATTGTTGTCAAGGTCGACAGCATTGATGGCTGCTTCTAGCACTTTTGGTTCTAAACCCGAATAAGGGGTTTCAACCTGTTCAAAAACCGCTTTCATCGCTTGAGTGGTTTGGTTCATCACGCTAGCAAATTCGTCGCTACCGCCTAAACCCGTCTGGATAAAATGCTTGTTCCATTCTTGGTTTGCTTGCTCGCTTGAAGCTGGGTCTTGTTGTAGACCACCACCTGCTGCGATGATCGCTTCTTCCATGACGCGCAATGCAAAGTCAATCTGCTCAAAAGAGATAATCATTGGCGGAAGGAAACGAATGACCGAACCATCACGACCACCCTTTTCAACCATCAAGCCGCGTTCTAACGCCGCACGTTGAATCGCAAGAGTCAGTTCGCCGTCTGATTGTGGTTCGCCAAACTTGTTAAGCTCACCATTTGATTGCTTGATCTCAGCGCCAAGCATCAAGCCTTTACCGCGAACTTCAGCAATACAGCTAACGCGTGATTGAATTTTCTCAAGCCCATGACGTAAGTATTGGCCTGCGATGTTCGCGTGCTCAACCAAACCATCTCGTTCAATGATTTCCAACGCCTTAGCGCCAGACACCATTGCTAATTGGTTACCACGGAATGTACCGGTGTGCTCACCCGCTTTCCATGTATCGATGCTCTTATCGAATACAAGCAGCGACATAGGCAGTCCGCCACCAATCGCTTTAGACAAACATAAGATATCTGGGTTAACGCCAGACTCTTCAAACGCAAATCGATGACCCGTCTTACCTACACCACACTGAATTTCATCAAAGATCAGTAGGATGCCGTGTTCATCACAGATGCGACGCAAGCCTTGTAGCCAAGATGCAGGAGCTGGAATCACACCGCCCTCACCTTGTACAGGTTCAACGATCATCGCGGCTGGTTTCATGATGCCAGACTCGTCATCGTTCAACATACGCTCGATATAACGAATGCTCGCGTTGGCACCCGCTTCACCACCAATGCCAAACGGGCAGCGTAGGTTGTATGGGAAAGGCATGAAATGTACGTCAGACATCAAGCCGCTACGACGCTCTTTAGTACCGAGGTTACCCATCATGCCCATGGTGCCGTTGGTCATGCCATGGTAAGCACCACGGAAAGCAAACATGGTGTTGCGACCTGTGGTTTGCTTAGCAAGCTTGATCGCCGCTTCCACAGCGTCAGCACCCGATGGGCCACAGAATTGAAGAACCGAGTTATTTGAAAAGTCTTGAGGAAGAAAGGCTTTAACTCGCTTGATAAACGTCTCTTTTGCTTGAGTCGTGATATCAAGTGTTTGGTATGGCAAACCAGAATCGAGCTGGTCTTTCAGTGCTTGGTTAATCTCAGGGTGATTGTAACCCAGAGAAAGTGTACCTGCACCGGCTAAGCAATCGAGAAAGAGTTGGCCACGAGTATCTTCAACTAAAGCGCCACATGCTCGTTTAATAGCAATAGGCAGGCGTCTTGGGTAAGAGCGAACATCCGACTCATGCTGTTCTTGCTCTAGCAAAATAGCGTCAGGTGTTAGGTCGTACGTTCCCTCTAAGATAGGAACCATAGTTGAAAATGAATTTGCGATAGTATTAATATCGACTTCAAAGGCGGTAGTCATAAAAGTCCCCTTGAATGTGTTCATACTCACCTCCATCAGACGCAATTACCCACCAACTCTCGTTAAATTTGGAGAGAGTTCATAGTGAAATACACGTATTGTCTAGAAATGAGATATAGCTGTACGCTCGCATAAGTCAAATGACGAATACGAAATTAAGCCGTCTTAAGACAGCGATAAATTGTTAGCGTGTGCTCAAGGTTCAGTAATGCTACTGTTTTGAAGAATTGGACATTTTTGCAGGATCGGGCAGCTATGAGGAGCTGGTCCCTTTGGAAATGCAGAGCTGATTAGCAATGTTGTAATTAGTGTGTTCAATGTTGGGTTTCCCATTAACATGACGAACTGCGCCATAAGTATCCCGTCTATCAGCTAAAGGACTAGCCAATACCTACCCTACGTAATGTCCCAATCAGCAAGAATGGTTACTACGCGTATCCCCCAGAAGCAATCGTTGCTCTTCTTGAACATTTTCATTCCGAGATTGCGCGGGAAAGTAACATAAAGTGAAATGAACGATCAATAGTTTTTAGTAATAGCTTGATAAATAGCAGCGGTGGCTAAGCAATTGCTGTAAATATCGTCACACTATCGTTTGGGAAAGAGATCCCCGGTTCATTCGTTCCTCATACCCGAGGATGACGACGTGGGGTTATAAACGTTGCTAGAGAAGCTTTTAGGTCATGGCGTCACTCCCTAGAGCGAGGTATGAATTCATAGAGAACCCCTTACAACATGTCATTGTATTGCTTTATTCAAGAAACTATCTGATGCAATAGATTAAACTGAAGTTAATCAGCAAGCGGCAAGAGATCCCCGGTTCATTCGTTCCTCACACCCGAGGATGACGACGTGGGTGTACAGGCGGTGTTAGTGATGGCTTTGAGGTCATACCGTCTTTCCGTCATTCCCTAGCACGAGGAACGAGTTCATAGGGAATCTCGCTTTTAAAAACTAACTTGATTGCAAAATTTGAAACAGAGATAGAAATGAATGTTGAGTGCGGATTCGAACAAGAAGAGTTCTTAAACGTAAAAGCTAAACGTCAGAAACCAAAAAGCCCGAACATTTCTGTTCGGGCTTCTTAATTTGGAGCGATACATCGGGTTCGAACCGATGACCTCAACCTTGGCAAGGTTGCGCTCTACCAACTGAGCTAGTATCGCATTTGCTTTATCGAGATAAAGACTTTAATAGATGGTGCCCCGGGCCGGACTTGAACCGGCACAGCGCGAACGCCGAGGGATTTTAAATCCCTTGTGTCTACCAATTCCACCACCAGGGCACGCAATTCTTTATTGCGATGCCGATTACTGAAAAGTAAAACACCATCTTAATGCTGACGCCAATCAACATTACAAAATTTGGAGCGATACATCGGGTTCGAACCGATGACCTCAACCTTGGCAAGGTTGCGCTCTACCAACTGAGCTAGTATCGCA